>NZ_JACARP010000106.1:0-2091 GCF_013386595.1 Brevundimonas sp. P7753
GGCCGAGGCGGCTGCGCCCTGGATGGCGCCCGGCAGGGCGACCACGACGGGAGCGTCCCGGCTGAGGCTTTGCCCTGCGAGGTTGGCGCCGACGTTCAGGGTTGTCTGCAGCAGGGCGTCGCCGAAGCGGGCGAGGAAGTGGTTGTTGACTCGGCCGGGAATGCCGGCGCGGCCCTGCATGTCGGCGGCCGGGGAGGCAAGAGCCATGGTGACGCCGTCGGGTCGGACCAGGCGGGTCCACTGGACGAGGGCCCGCCTTTGGCCGGCGGCCATGTCGGCCTGATACTCGCCGAACAGCCGCGTGCCGCGAGGAATGAGGATGCGGCTGCCATCGAACCCGGTGACGTCGCGAGACACGATGGCCCGGACGTGGCCGGGTCGCGTGGAGTCCAGGGCTGTCTCAAGCACCGCCTGGATCAGCGTGCCCTGCGGGACCGTCGTGGCGCGGCGATCAAGCCGTGTCGCCTGGATCGAACCCTGTTCCGCCCTTTCCGCTGTTGCGGCGCTGTCAGGGTTGGAGATCGTCGCCGATCCCGTGGTGGTGTCGATCACCAGGACTGCGCTGCTTGAGGCAGATGGCTGAGGGGGGGCGGCCATCGGCGGCGATGAAGCCCAGGGCGGCGGCGCATAGTTGGGCGGCGGAGGTTGAGGAGCGAAAGGCGAAGCCGGGGGCTGGGGAGACGCCTGTTGCAGCGGCGGCGGCGCCGTCAGCATTTCCGCCGTCCCGGAAAGCGGCGGAGCCGGAGGAGGCGGCGGCTCGGGGATGATGTAGAGCGGCGGAAGGGTTGCCGACATCTGCATCGCATCTGCGGTTCGGACTTGCGTCGTCGGCGCGGTCAGGGCGCGGCGCTGGGCGTCCAGAACGCTGAACAGCAGGACGCCGCCCAGAACGACGCCGCCGATAAGCAGCCAGAGGGGGGCGCCGCCGCCGCGTTTGGCGACGATGGGTCGGATGTCCGCCTCGTTGCCTTTTTGAAGGCGGGGATCCTTGACGTGGACGTTCACCGGGCGGACCTGGGGCGGATGCGATTGGCGCGCGCGGTCTGGCGCTCCAGCCGGAAAAGCAACGTGGGATGGACGGCGTCCACCACATAGCGTCCGTCGCGCATGTGACCGTCGAGAAGAACTTCGTCGCCGCGTTCGTCGATGGCGAAGACCGCCGGAAGCGTCTGTTGTGCGCGCCACTCGACATAGGTGCGCACGCCGTCGTCGCTGAGCGCGCTGGGACGCAGGGCGCGGGCGCCGCTTAGTTTGTATCGGCCGACCTCGGCCTGGGCGGTCTGCTCGTTTGCGTCCCGCGAGCGGTCGTCGGGATAGGCGAAGCGCACTGTGTAAGGCGTCTCGGCGGTCGGGCCGTAGGCCGCCGACAGCTCGAAGCTGTAGACGCGCGCATCGGTAATGACCGTCATATTGGTCACGCCGTTCGAGCGCAGCGGCTTGAGGAAGAGGGCGTCGCCGCGGCGGTTGAGCGTCGCCTGCCAGGCCTCGCTGTCGCCGATGGCGACATTCTCCACCCGCTCATCGGCACTGAAGATCAAGGTCATCTGGTAGTTGGTCGCCGCCGTGAGGCGCACGACCTGGGCAGGGTCGTAAGGGATGACACGCAGGCGCGGATCGCCCGGGGTTTGGGCCGACGCCTCGTTGGGGGCGGGCGGCGTCTGCGCGACGGCCGGCGTGCCGAGCAGCAGGGCAAGGAGAGTGATGAGGCGTTTCACGGCGTCGCCTCACCTGGGGAGGCGACCATTACGTCTTCCGCCTCGATCGGCACGGGGTCCTGGATGTCGCGTGTGATCGTAGCATCGACCGGCGTCAGGGTCTCGGGATCGCGCCGGTACTTCAGCACCTGGAAGCCCAGGGGGTTGAGGAAGCGGTCCTCGGCCGACATGGGCTCGCCGGAGAAGCGATACTCGACGATGGCGACCCAGGGCACGGCGGAATGATAGGGGCCGTCGGCGTCGCGCCTGACGGTCTCGAAGCGAACGAGCGCCGATCGGTCGTCCAGGCGCGACACGCTCTTCACGCGCGTCTCAATGACGGAGGTGCGGGGGTAGCGCGTCAGCGGACTGTCGATGTTGGAGGCCTGCATCAGGG
>NZ_JACARP010000107.1:0-2945 GCF_013386595.1 Brevundimonas sp. P7753
GTTGGAGGCCTGCATCAGGGCCAGGTAGTCCGAGCGCGCCTGCTCCGCCGACCACAGGCCGACCTTGCGATAGTCGGTCTGTAGCGTGGCCATGTCGAAGCCTTCGCGGGCGATGACGTACTGGACCAGCATGGACTGGACCAGCGCCTTGTCCGGCGTGATCTGACCGGGATCTAACGGTTTCAGCGCCTGGACGAAGCCAGTCGTGCGATCAACCATCAGAGTATAGGGCTCGACCGTCTTCAGCGGCATCAGCACGATGAGGGCGCAGGCCTCGGCCACGGCCACGGCGGCGGCTGCGCCCGCCATGATCCAGGCGATGCGACGAGACTTCTGCAGGCCGGTGATCTTGTCCGTCGCCCAACTCCCGGCTTCACGATAGTAGGCGTCGAGCGCCTCGCGGCTTGATTTCTTCATGAACGACGGTCTCGAAGCACGGCGCTGACGGATTTCCGCGGTCGGGTGCGACGCAGGGCCTGACCAGTGGTGGGAATGGCGAAGTCGTCGCCGGTGTTGAAACCGCCACCAGGCGAGCGACCTGTTGCAGCGGCTAGCGCTCCGGTCGACATGGGCGGCGAGTTGGCTCGGTCGCGGCGCTGCGCCGCCATCAGGGCGCTGGCGACGGCCTGAGCGCGAGGCGCGGCGTGCTCCGGCGCGGTCCGCTCCGGCGGCACGAGGTTGGGCTGCGGCTCAGGGCGAGCGGGTGTCGGCGCCGGCGCCTCCTTCATCTCGCTTCGCCCTGCCGGGACGTGGACGGTGAAGGCCAGGCGCAGGAGGATGCCGAGCGATCCGAACAGTGCGAGGGCGAAGGCCAGGCAGATGACCAGAAGCTCGATGGGCGCAGCAGCGGCGAGCGCGTTGCTCTGGCGCAACTGGATGACCTGGGCCAGCCAGGGCTCAAGCAGAGCCAGTTGGACGCCCAGCACCATGGTGGTGGCGACGGAAGCCAGCAGGGCGAAGACCAAGGCGCGAAGCCAACCGATGAACAGGCCGCGGGCCATGTCGAACAGCAGCAATCCGGCGAAGAGCGGCGCCAGGGCCAGCAGCACCCCTGCGGTCAAGCGAACGGCGGCGAAGGCGGCGATGGTGCTGGACAGGAAGAAGACGCGTGCCCAGCCCAGAGCGGGATTGTCGGCGATGGGCGTGCGTTGCGCCGGCTCGTTTGGATTGGCTGAGGGCAGGACGGCGAGGTCGTCGCGTCCCGTGCCGTAGTTGATCAGGCGGATGATGGCGGTGTCGGCGCTCTGGAGGCGGTTGACGAGGTCGCCGTCTCCACTGGGCAGCCCGGCGGCGCGGCCAAGCGTCGAACTGAGTTGCGCCGGACCTTGTACGACGAGGTCGTAGACGACGGTGCGATAGGCGGGCCAGTTGGCGGCGATCGTCAACACCACGCCGATCTTGACGACAGCCATGACCCCGTCGCGCACCGTCGGCGTCTGACCGAGCATCATCCGCAGGCCGAACAGGGCGACGAAGATCGTCAGCAGGCCGGTCAGCGCCAGGGCGAAGGGCGAGCCCGGATCGGCCAGGGCCTGGTAGCCGTCCGCGCCGATCGTCTGCGCCTGGCAGTCAATGTGGCGCAGCAGGGTCGAGAGGAAGGCCTCGCCGGTGGAAAGCCTGGGACAGGTCGCCATGGTCAGGCCTGCTCCAGCAGCGGGGCCATCCAGTCGGCGGGTTCATCGCCGACCGAGGCGCGGATATCGTCCAGCAGCCGCACCGACCGCTCGCGGCCCGACAGGATGGTCAGGATGTCCTTCTCGCCCGACAGGTCGAGGCGGACGACGACGCTTTCGCCGCCGCGCTTGATCAGGAAGCAGTGGGCGCTGTCTGGCAGGGTGCGGATCAGGTCGTATTCATGCGGCGTCAGGCCGAAACCGCCAATATAATCTTCCGCGCGCGCCTTGGCGTTGACCATGAAAATCTGGGTCGCGGCCTGTTCGATGATGGCGCTGGCGATGCGGCTTTCCAGCGCATCCTGGGCGCTCTGGGTGGCGAAGCCGACGATGCCGTTGCGCTTGCGGATGGTCTTTTCCCAGTCCTTGATGCGCCGCACGAAGACCTCGTCGTCCAGCGCCTTCCAGCCCTCGTCGACGACGATGATGGCGGGAGAGCCGTCGAGCCGCTCCTCCACCCGGTGGAAGAGGTACATCATGGCGGGCGTGCGTACGGCCGGATCGTCCAGCAGCACGGTCATGTCGAACCCAACGGTCCGCACCGAGAGATCGGTCAGGTCCTCGGGATTGTCGAACAGCCAAGCGCGTTCGCCGTCGCCCCACCAGGGGCGCAGCCGCGACCAGAGATCGCCGCCGTGAGGGCGATGCCCGCCCCGGAACAGTTCGACCAGATGGCGTAGGCGACGGTGCGCGGCCGGCTGCTCGTAACTGGCGCTGACGGCCTCTCGGATCCGCTCCAGCTCCTCGAGATCGACACCGCCGGCGAGCTGGCTGAGCCAGTCGACCAGGAAGCCGCGATTGGCCGGGGTGTCTTCGAGCTGCAGTGGATTGAGGCCGGAGGCCTGGCCGGGGCGCAGCTGGTCATAGCGGCCGCCGATGGCGCGGATGAACAGTTCCGCCCCCCGGTCCTTGTCGAAAAAGATGATACGCGGATCCAGCTTGCGCGCCTGGGCCAGAAGGAAGTTGAGCACGACCGTCTTGCCCGAGCCCGACGGGCCGATGACGGTGAAGTTGCCCAGGTCGCCCTGGTGGAAGTTGAAGTGGTACGGGCCGGCCGCCGTCGTCTCCAGCAGGGTGACGGCGTCGCCCCAGTGCGCGCCGGTCGCCTGGCCGGTGGGGAAGTTGTGGATGCTGGCGAGGCCAGCAAAATTGTTCGTCGACACCAATCCGCGTCGCGCAATGTATTGGAAGTTCGCGGGGAACTGGGCCCAGAAGGCGGGCTCCAGCGCAATCTCTTCGCGCACGGCCACCACGCCCATGTCGGCCAGGGCC
>NZ_JACARP010000108.1:0-6076 GCF_013386595.1 Brevundimonas sp. P7753
GTTCAGGGGGGTGGATCGCCCTTCCCGCCCCGCGCGACGATGCGCAGCGCGCCGTCTGGGAGCGGACGCTGCAACGCCTGTGCCTCGGCCCATGGCGCGTGCATCCAGGTCTCAAGCTCCGCCGGGTCGGTCAGGATGACGGGCATCGCCTTCGGATGGATGGCGCCGACCTCCGCGTTCGGCTCGCAGGTCAGGAACCCGAACAGGTCGATGGTCTCCGGCCCCGTCTTGATCTTGCGCACCCCGGTCCAGGCCCGCATCCATAGGCCAGCGAAGAAGGCCAGCGGCCGATCTTCGTCCTGGGCGAACCAGATATCGCCGCCGGCGTCGCGGTTGAACTCGCTGAAGCTGGTGAACGGGACGAGACAACGGCTGGGCGGCGCCAGGTGCGGCGCCCAATGCCGGCTTGTCGTATTGCGGATGTTCGTCGTCCCCTTGTCCGGCTCAGCCTTCAGCAGCTGGTCGAAGTCGACGGCCTGCCCCTTGGCGCGCATCTTGTCCGCGCGGCGGCTCGCCGCCTCAAACTGCGCCCGGGGCGACGTCGGCATGCCCCACCGCGCCATCGCGAGCTCACGCACCCCATCGTCACCCGTCCTAACGATCGGCGCTTCGTAGTCCGGGAAGATCCCGGGCAGCGGCGCGAGATTGCCAGTCAGATCGCGCATGGCCCGCGCCGCCCTGCGGATCGCCTCTTGGCCCTTGGTCTCGGAGTAGAGGTTGCACATGGGCGGAACCTCTCACGCATACCCGCGCTTGTGGAGTCGGTGCCGGCCGACAGAGCGGTGGCCCGGCAATACGCGCCGCTCTACTCAAGCAGCCGCGACCGGCGTCTCAGACAGTCGGGTCGTATAGGCTGGGCTGCGCATGTCAGCCTTGATCGACCAGCGCCGGTCGATCCCGGCCTGGGCAGGGAATAGCGCACCTCGACCGAAGCGGCGGTTCAGGTCATCCATGGCGCCCATCAGCGCCTCACGCCTGGGGTCAGGCCGGTCGATCAGCGTCCGCGGCGCGAGATCAGGCGTGACCAGGTCATCCAGCATCACGCCCGCCTTCGCGTAGCGAAAGCCTGGCGCCCACAGCCGGCGCGTCGCCTCCGACGCCGCGCGCACGAGCTCGAGCGTGTCGGACGTCGCCTCCACCATCCGGGCCAGGCCGGACACGGATCGCGACGGCCCGTCCGCGAAACGGCTCGTGTGCATGAAGACCCGGATATGCGACGCGACCACGCCGTGCCGGCGCAGCTTCTCCCCTGCCCTGGTGGCGTAGAAGGCGGTCGCCTGCAGCATGTCAGGCAAGGCGGTGATCGGTCGGCCGAAGGATCGGGTCACGGCGATGCCCTGGCGCACCGGCGGCTCGAGCTCGAGTTCCTGGCACAGCACGCCGTTCATCTCACGCACCAGGCGCTCGCCGACCACGGTCAGCATCGAGCGCGCCGTGCGCGGATCCATGGCGCGCAGATCTGCAGCGGTCTTCACGCCGGCGGCCATCAACTTCGCGGCCGAGGCGCGACCGACGCCCCACACGTCCTCGATCTCCAGCAGCGGCAACAGCCGGTCCCGCGCCTCAGCGGTCGTCAGATCGCACACGCCCTCGAGCTCGGGCCGTTTCTTGGCTAGCTGGTTCGCCGCCTTGGCCAGAACCCTGGTCGGGCCGAGCCCCACGCGCGTCGGAATCCCGGTCCACCGCCGCACGGTCGCCCGCATCTCGCGCGCCAGCGCCGCCGGGTTCGGCGCGTCGCTGAAGTCCAGGAACGACTCGTCGATGGAGTAGACCTCCACCTCAGCCGCATACAGGCGATAGATCTCATTCACCCGCCGGCTCATGTCGCCATAGAGGACGTAATTCGAGGATCGGGCGACGATGCCCTGGGCCTCGCACTGCTCGCGGATCTGGAACCAGGGCGCGCCCATCTTGATGCCCAGCGCCTTCGCCTCGGGCGTCAGGGCGACGGCGCACCCGTCATTGTTCGACAGGACGATGACCGGCCGATGCTCAAGGCTCGGATCGAAGACCCGCTCGCAGCTGCAGTAGAAGCTGTTGCCGTCCGACAGGGCATAAACCCGCCCGCTCATCTCGGCGCCGGTCGGTGCGGCGTCAGCGTCCAGGTGATGACGCCCCAGATCATCGCCTCGCTCGCCTCGTCCAGGATCAGCGGCCCCATCGCTGGGTTGGCGTAGTCCAGGGCCAGACGACCGCCGCGCAACCGCACGACGTGCTTGGCGCTGGGCAGGCCGTCGATAACGGCCACGACGACGTCGCCGGCCTTTGGCGTCAGCGAGCGGTCGACAACGGCATAGTCGCCGTCATTGACGCCCTTGCTGATCAGACTGCTGCCCGTGATCTGCCACATGAAGGTCGAGGCCGGATTGGTGATGATCAGGCGCGCGGGATCCAGCGCCTCCTCGACATAGTCGTCCGCCGGCGATGGAAAGCCGGCACACAGCGACCGCCCCATCAAAGGGACCAAAACTCTATTCTCAGCGCACACGGTGCAGCTCCAGACCAGCCGACCGACCCGACGCCGCTCTACGGCGCCGGGCCTGCTGGGCTCAAGCTATTTGTTCTGCATTTGTTCCACAACGTCCGCGTGACTGTGGAGAAGGTGCTGCAGCTGATAATTGGCACTACAAAAATTATTGACGCGAAGGATTTTTGGCACTACATTAAAACTCCCTCAGGCCATCCTGAGGCGCAATGAAAAATGAAAATGGAAAATCTCAAATGACTGACAAAACCCGCCCGACACTAGGATTAACTACCCATGCTGATTTCCTATGATGAACAGAAGAGAGCCGAGACCCTCGAACATCGAGGCTTAGATTTCGCCGACGCAGGCGAAGTTCTCTTCAGCGACGAGCCGCTCCTAGAAGCCCTCGACGACCGAAAAGAATACGGCGAGCAACGCTGGCAAACGATGGGGCCTTTTCGAGGCGACATCGTCATGATCGTTTGGACATTACGGGACGGAGCGCATCGCATCATTTCGATGAGAAAGTGCAATGACCGAGAGAAAGGAAAATACCACGCAACCGTGGATCGATCCGGATGACGCTCCGGAATGGACCGATGAGGTCTTTGAAAGAGCCGAGATCCGACGTGCGGGCAAGGTCGTCAGACCCGCCTCAGGCACGCTTACAAAGCGCGGGCGTCCAAAGCTGGAACGCCCCAAAATCCAGGTCACGCTAAGGCTCGACCAGGACATCGTTGAACGGTTTCGTGCCGGCGGCCCTGGGTGGCAAGGCCGGATGAACGAAGCCCTGAAAAAGGCGGCACAGGTCTAACCTGCGCCGCCTTTCACTTGCCTATCGCCCGGTGATGATGACCTCTCGCGCTACCTGGGACCCTCGCCCGGCTAGGCCATAGTGTGTACTGACCTCCTCAATGTCGAAGGCCGCGAAGATCTCACGCACCTCAGGCCTGTCATTCAGCGACAGGATGAACCGCCCCTTCAATCCGGCCAGCTGCTCGGCCATGGCGCCGAACTGGTCGCGGTTAAACAGGCCGTCGCCGTAGTCGCCCTCGCAGGCGAAATAGGGTGGGTCCATGTAGAACAGCGCGCCTGGCCGATCATATCGGGCGACGAAGGCTGACCAGTCCAGGTTCTCAATCGTCACCGCCTCTAACCGCCGCGCGGCCGCCAGCAGGTCTTCGCTGACCTGGCTGGAGCGATAGCGCGCCGGGCCATCCGTCCTGACGCCGAAGCTCTGCCCCCTCACCTTCCCGCCGAACGCCAGGCGCTGCAGGAAGATGAACCGGGCCGCGCGCTGCAGGTCCGTCAATGTCGTGGGATCGACTCGGCGAAGCCGGTCGAACTCGTCGCGGCTGCTGAACGTCCAGGCTGTCAGTTCGGTCAGCGGCCCAGCGTGCGCCCGCATGCAGCGAAACAGGTTGGCGACTTCGCCCGAGTAGTCGTTGATCATCTCGCACTTCGGGCGACGCCGACGGCGGAAGAACACACCACCCATGCCGACGAATGGCTCGGCATAGAGATCGTGAGGCGTGGCCTCGATCAGGGCACACAGCCTGCGCGCCAGGTTGCGCTTGCCCCCGATCCAAGGCGCTACAGGGCGAACGGTCGAAACAGGGGTATGTGAGGTTGAAAACATAAGCGACTCAACGACTAGTGCCCAACGCCGGTCTGGCCGGTGGCGGGGCGAAAGGGGTGTGCACCCCCTGACGTGCTGAGTTCAGGCTCGGCGGCTCGGGCGCTTCAACGCCCGACCCCCGCTTCCAAAGCGGCGGCTAGGCCCCACATTTCACAGTGAACGCGTAACTCTCAGCCCGGCCTGTTGTGCCGGGCGGATCTGACAACATCAGGAGATCCAATTGTCGATTGTTGCTGCGTTCGGAGACGACGACCACACCGCCGCCGACGGTCCCTACTCGCGCGTAATGAAGGTCCGGAAATGGCTCTATATTTTTGGTGCCTGTGCATTTTTACTGAGCTTCGATCTATACGATGCGGAAGCGCTCAAAAGCCTGGTGCGAATCATCACCCTGCCCTCTTGGCTATTGATTCAGACTGTTGCCTCCGGCGTCGTGTACCTGCTTTTTCAGTATCTTCTTCTGTGCGCCCAGCTCTGGCGAACCTACGACATCGTGCTTGGAGAGCGCCTTGCATATAGACGCGCTGACGAACTAGCGCGTGCTGCAAACTTGGCGGCAGAAGCGCGGACAGCGCTAGAGAAGCACCGCCACCAAGCTATCGAATCTACTCGCGAACGAGCAAATACAGCTCACATCCGCCTCGCCGAAGCTAACTTTGCGGCAGAGAGAGCGATGGATCGGTATCATGGGTTCATGGCTAACGACACTGTTGCCAATCAAGACGGCCTCACTGGTGGCTTTTCCACCACAATGATGGAGGCAGAGGTCAACAACGCACATCGCGCCGTAGAAGACGCTGAACGCGAGGTTTCTACGACGACGGAAAGGTATAGCCGGCTAATATCGGGGGAACCTTGGCAGATGGAAGACAGCGTATCGACGGCGCTGTACCAAACAGAGCAGCGGGCCGACGAAGAGTTTCAAAAACTTCGTCAGCAAGACCCGGCCACACGTCGGGGCTATCGCGATCTCGAGAGAGCCGTTGATTTGATGCGCATCGTACCGCCTGCGATCTTTGCCTTTCTATCTCTGATCAGCTTGGCGCATTTCTCCTTCTAAGGTCATGCATCCACCAGCCCCGGCTAGATTATCACACCCACCCAACCCTAGAGCACATCTCTAATTCGGGCGCGCCAGACGAAGGAACCCAAGTAGATGACCATCCCTCCAAATGTGCAGGATCTACTGTTCGGATTCCTATGCTTTGCGTGTGGATATTTAACGAGCGTTGCCATTACCGCTCCGCCTCAGAAAACATGGCGAGGCGTGCTCGCGATTGCTGCTACGGCGACAGTCTCCTGCCTTTTGTGGCTTGCCTACCTCATGCACATCCTTGGCAGGACATCTACAGACTCCCTAGCGGGAAGGCTCACTTCCGTGGTGATTATGATCTCTTGGAGCAGTTGGGCCCTTTGGCAACTTAGACGGCGCCAGCGCGTGGGTTATGGTCTAGCTGAAATCATGTTTGGCGTTGCAGCTGCAGCGTGGGTGGTGTTTGCGCAAAGTGGGGATTTGGTAGCCAGCACTTTGACGACAGGCGCTGCGATGTATGTGATAGTGCGCGGCCTCGACAATATAGAGACCGGTCTCAGCCAGCCGCAGCACGCTACCCTCAAAGCGCAGGGGGAGATTTTGTGGTCAAAGCGGCCTTGGAGGTCTCGCGGGGCTTGAACCGCACCACCTCCACCCCCAGCCAATCGTTGATCGCCATGAACCTCTGCTGCAGGGGCTGGATCTCGTTGCGATAGAAGACCTCGTCCGCCTTCTCGACGTCGCCGAACCCGCCGGCGTTCGCCGGCACGACGCCCAGCAGCTGGGGCGGGACACGGTGCGCGGCCAGGACGTCGTCGCGGGTCGTGTTCTTGATCCCGACGAACTCATCCTTCGCCGACGCCTCGCCCGGGTGCAGGATCTGGATCGCATCCTTCTTGCCATTGGGCAGGTGGACAGTAGCCATCCGGTGAGGACC
>NZ_JACARP010000011.1:0-18370 GCF_013386595.1 Brevundimonas sp. P7753
CGCCCCGGCGTCGTTCCAGTCGCCGAAAGGATGCGGCGGCAGGCGCAGGCAGACCTCGACGCCCTGCGACCGAAGTCGGCGCCGGAGGCGCGCGGCGGCCTCTTCACCCGCCGGTCCGCGATCGGCCGCAATGACCACCTTGCGCACCGTCGCCGGGGCCGACCAGCGGGCGAGATTGCCGGCCGACAGGAGCGCCCACCCTGGCAGGCCGAAGCGCGCCGAAGCCGACAGGGTCGTCATCACCCCTTCCCCGACCACCAGGACCGGACCAGGCGGCTCCAGGCACACCGCCGCGCCGGCCGGCACGAGGCCCACCGTCTTGCGCGCCAGCCGCAACCGGCGGGCGCGCTGGCCGTCCGGGTCAAGATAGGTGAGTTCGACGGCCCTCAGCCGTCCGTCCGGGGCCCGGACGGCGGCGACCAGGGCCGGACAGGTCGGCCCCCCGTCGTGAAACACCGACACCGGGGCGGCCGGGTGACGACGGAGGTCGCCCAGGCGGGCTGGCGGCGTTTCGATCCCGCGCCGCCGGAGATGGCGCGCGCACAGGTCGCCCTCGACGATCGGGATCGTCGACGCCCAGAGGCGGCGTGCCACCTCGATCCGGACCCCGGGGTCGGGAAGCGCGGTCGAGGACGCGGCCAGAGACGGGCGTGCGCCGGTCACCCGGCCTTCGACGTCAATCAGGCCGAGAGCGCGGAGGTGGTCGCGTACCGATCGCCAGTCCGCGGCGCCGAAACCATGGATCACCAGACGGTCCCCTTCCAGCAGCAGGGACACCGATCGGTCGGCCTGGCTGTGGCCGGGCGCCGGGACATTGGCGCGACGCCCGCCCTGATAGAGGTCGCCGCCCAGGGCGGCGACGATGGGGTGGAGGCTCATGGCCGGCTCAGATCAGGCCCAGGGCCCGGAAGCTCGCCGTGCCTTCACGGCCGACGATCACATGGTCATGGACCTGCAGGTTGAACAGCCGGGCCGCGTCCACGACCTGGCGCGTCATTGCGATGTCCGCCTGCGAAGGACCGGGATCGCCCGACGGGTGGTTGTGCACCAGGATCAGGGCGCTGGCGGAGAGTTCCAAGGCCCGACGGATCACTTCGCGGGGATAGACGGGGGCATGGTCTACCGTCCCGTCAGCGCGCCCTTCGTCCTTCATCAGGATGTTGCGGCGGTCGAGGTAGAGGACGCGAAACTGCTCGCGAGGCGCATGGGCCATATCTGCGCGGAGATAGGTCGTCAGGGCGGTCCATGACGACAGGACCGGTCGATGGCAGGCCTCCGCCCTCGCCATGGCCACCGCCAGCGCCCGGATCCGTAGGAGATCGGCGACCGCGGCCGTCGCGAGGCCGGCACGAAGCAGGGCGGCTTCATCAGCCGCGGCGACGTCGGCCAGCCCTCCGAAGTCCGCGATCAGATCGGCGGCGGCGGCCCGGCTGGCGGCTGGAGACTGGGTTCGCGAAAGGATCGCCGCCAGAAGGTCAAGGTCGCCGTCCTCCACGGTCGAGGCTGGCGCAGGGGCGAATTCACGGATGTTCGACGCGGGTCGGGACGACATGGCGTCCTCCTGTTTGGCGCTCCCGATCGGAGCGCTCCCAGCCGCCCTTCCTTTTCCTTCACCGGGATACCCGGCTCACGGCCCGTTCACCCATTGGCCCTAGCCTGTCTCGATGAGCTCGAAACCATCCCGTTCAACCGGCTCTCGCAAGCCATACCGGCGCAACAGTCGCTTCCTCTCCATGACGGCGACCCTCATGGCTGTCGCCTTCATCGCCGCCCTGAACTGGCCTGCGGCGGACGCCGTTGGTCACGCGTCGCCGCCCGCCACGGCCGATGCAGACGCGCTTCCATCGTCGCCGTCGGAGACGGGTTTCCGATGCAATGTGGCCTATGTGAACGACGGCGACACCCTGCGCTGCAAGGACGGTACAAAGATCAGACTCCACGCCGTGGCGGCGCGGGAGGCCGACGAAACCTGTTCGCCGGGCCATCCTTGCCCGACCGCCAGCGCCGCTTCCGCTACAGCGGAACTGAACCGGCTTGTCGCGGGCAAGACCCTTCGCTGCGAGCAGACCGGCCGAAGCTACGACCGCATCACCGCCATCTGCTGGTCGCCGTCGGGCGAAGAGATCAATTGCGCCATGATCACGAGCGGCACGACCCTGGTCTGGGAGACATTTGACCGGCGCAAGCCGCTTTGCGGGCGCTGACATTGACGACAGCAGAAGTCACCGGGAAAGCCTTCGCGGAGAAGGTGCTCCAAGTCGACGACGCGACAGCCTGTGCGTGGCCTCACCGCCCACCCGGCCGCCTGGATCGAGGAGCGCCATTCTGATTCCGACCCCGCCGAACTGGACCGTTCCACCGGCCGCGCCGACCCCGACAGCGTGATCCGCCTCATCGCCTGCCGCCGGCTCCACTGCGGCGCAGTCCGGAGCCGAAAGGGCCTGGTCATCATCCATGACCGGGCTATCGCCTCATGCAGGCTCAACGGACGCCGCGCCGGCGCCCTTCTCCACGGCCGGGCGCCGAGAAGGCGGGATTTATCGCCGGAATCTTCGGTCGTCCGGCGGGCCTTCGCCCGCAGCGACGTATCGAACCCGGGACGGCGCGGGGCCGAAACGATCCCGCCGTCGCGCACCGGCGCTCCAGAAGTCGAACGCACGCGGATTGCTTCGCAAGACGAAGCCGTCGCACAATCCGGTACGCGGCCGCTGGGACCTGACACCCTCGATCCCGGCCCGATCAAAGGAACACCATGGCGACAACCGACGATACCCGTGACGGCTCCTTCGACGCGGTGCTTAACAGGGATTGTTTCTGCATCACGCTGGACCGGACCCGTCTGAGCTCGGCGATCCGTCAGCAGGCCGGGGAGCCGGACCTTGTCTCGGCGCTGCTTGCGGATCGACCGAACCTGTTCTCCGGCGGGCCTGTGTTCCTGTCCGCCCAGGACATCGAGGCCATGCTGGTCGTCGTGGCCGCCATCGAGGCTGCGGCCAGGACCCCGGCCTATCAGGAGGCGGTACTGGGTTGGGGCCCGGCCATCGCTCGCCGGGACTTCGGCCCGCGCGGGGTCTTCATGGGCTATGATTTTCATCTGGGCGACGGCGGTCCAAAACTCATCGAGGTGAATACCAACGCCGGAGGAGCATTCCTGAATGCGTTTCTTGCTCACGCCCAGGGCGAATGCTGTCGCGAGGCCCAGGACGCCATGCGCGCGCGGGTGATGGGAGACTTCGAAGCCCTCGTCTGGCGGATGTTCCTGAACGAATGGGCGTTGCAGGGTCGCTCGGGTCAACCGCGGACAATCGCCATCGTCGATGACCGCCCGAAGGATCAGTATCTGTTCCCGGAGTTCCTGCTGGCGCAGCGGTTTTTCGAACAGCGCGGCGTTACGGCGTGGGTCGCCGATCCCTCTGAACTCCATTTCTCCCAGGGGCGACTGGAGCATGAAGGCGAGATTGTGGATCTCGTCTACAATCGCCTCGTCGACTTCTCCCTCGGTGCTGACGGGCACGAAGCCCTGCGTGACGCCTATCAGAACGGAGCCGTCGTTCTGACGCCCAGTCCGCGCAACCACGCTCTGTTCGCCGACAAGCGGAACCTGAGCCTGCTGTCAGACCCGGACATGGTCGCCGGTTGGGGACTTGCTCCGGATCATCAGAGAGGTCTTTCGGCGATCCCGAAAACCACCCTGGTGACTGCCGAGAACGCAGAGAGGCTGTGGACGACGCGCAACCGATATTTCTTCAAGCCGGCCGGCGGCCATGGTGGCAAGGCCGTCTACCGCGGCGACAAGATCACCCGGCGCGTATGGGCGGAAATTCAGCTCGGCGGCTATATCGCCCAGGAATTCGCGAAGCCCAGCGAACGTCGGATCAGGGTCGACGGCGAGATCCGTTCGCTGAAGCTCGATGTCCGTCTCTATGTCTACGACGGCGACCCGCTACTGGCGGCCGCCCGAGTCTATCAGGGCCAGACGACAAACTTCCGAACTCCGGGCGGGGGCTTTGCACCGGTTTTTGTCGTCTAGGCCCGGCGGGCGCGGGATCAGAAATCCCGGTCAATAGGCCTCACGGAGGTTGGTGTGGCGGCCGTCACGCCGAACGACACCAGCCCCGTGACGGCGCCGATCAGAACGCTCCCGGCCGTGTGGCCCGAAGCGTTCTGATCGCGCCATGGATCGGCATCAGGCCAGTCGTGCTCATAGGGGCCCAATCGCCCTGAAGACGCGACGGAGCCACCGCGCCAGCCCGGGCCACTCGATCCGGGCCACGGCAGATCCCATCTCTGGGCGACGGACGACAGTATGATCCCATGCCTATGAGGATGAAGGCGGGTTGTCCTGGCGACTGCGTGGCGCCTGATCGTCACGCAGGTCGATCAGTTCCGTCTGACCGAAGGTTCTGCTGTAGTCCAGGACCGAGACGATGGTCGGGCGCAGGCGAACCACCACCACCCCCTCCAGCACCGCCGCCGGCGCAGGACGCCCTGGTCTCGGAAATTTCCTTAAGACCAGATCAGCCACTCTCAACAGCTCCCCGGGGTCCGTAACACGCTCCGCCCTTGCCGCGAGCGAGATCGCCTGGATGTCTTTAGAAGTCTCGTGATCGGGCGTGACGGTCGCGGACACCCGGGAGTCACGGGCGATGTTTCCAATCTTCTGCGAGTGGGGCGCCGTCCCGAAATAGATGTCGAGCTCATCGTTGACGAAACTCACAACCGTTGCATGCGGCCAACCGTCTTCACGCACCGTCGCCACGGTCAGGGTGTCGGCGCGGCCGAGAATGGAGAGGATCAGCTGCCTCTGCTCAAGTTCCAACCCAAATCCTCCAGCCTGGCAGGGAGCACGGACGGCGACGGACAGAGCATGATCAGGCCCCGCCGTGCCGCCCTCGTTACAATCAGCCGGGATGACGCTCAAGCCAGGATTCGAGCTCTGCGATTTCTCTCGTCTGCGCGTCGATGACCGCCTGAGCTATGCGACGGACCTCAACGTCTGTCGCATCATTTCCAAGCAGAGCCTGCGCCATAGCGACAGCCCCTCTATGGTGGGCGATCATCTTCCTCGCCCAGGTCCGCTGGGTGTTCACATCGGTCGCCATCATCATGGCGCGGTGCATGCTCATCTCGGCCTCAGAAAAGGGTGTCCGAGCCATGTTCATTCCCGGCGGCATCTGCATGCCGCCCATAGGTCGATCCGGGGGCGCCGTACCTGAGGCAGGCGCGCTGGCGCACCCGGCGGCGGCGAGCAGGGAAAGTGTTGACAGGGCGATGGCCGTCCGCCTGACGGGCCGTTGGGCGAAGTTGGTCATGGATGTGAATCCTCTGGATCAAGCCATCTGCCAACGGGATGTCCGCGACATGACGGCTGCGGCCGTGCTTGACCCTGATCTGAACGAACGTCGGCATCCTTGGTTCAGTTCACCAGGCGAAGTACGCCCTGACCGGTGCAGCGGCGCTGGTCGGGGATCCGGCGCAAACCGAGGCTGAGCAAGACGCCGATCCCGGTCGCTACGGAAGCTCGTTCCAGACCCGCGCCGCACCGTCTTCCGGCGCCTGCGATGGATCACCTAGCGACGTCACGGGATTCTCCCGGGGTTTCGGTGGACGCAGCGCTTCCGGGTCGCAGTCCCCGGCGACGCGGGCGCCGCCGGCCGCCTCCCGCGGCCCTGGTCGGGTCATCGCCGGCCTCCTTACAAGAGCCCACCGGTCCCCGTCGCAGCGGCCGGTGAACGCCGTCCGCGCCCCCTGCCCCCGGCGCTTCATTCCGCCAGATCAAGCAGCGCCGCCGTCTGGCGCGCGATCACAACCTCCTCGTCTGTCGGTATCATCCAGACCGCCACGGCGCTGTCGGCCGCATTCAGACGGCCGGCGCCGCGCTCGTTCGCGGCGGCGTCGAGCCTGACCCCGAGCCAGCCGAGGCGCGCGCAGATCTCGGCTCGGATCCGCGGCGCGTTCTCGCCGACACCCGCCGTGAAGACCAGGCCGTCCAGCCCTCCGAGGCTGGCCGCCAGCGCCGCCATCTCGCGCGCGGCGCGATGGACGTAAAGATCCAGAGCCTCGCGCGCCGCCGGTTCGCGGCTCTCGAGCAGGTCGCGCATGTCGCCGCTGAGGCCAGAGACGCCGAGCAGTCCCGACTGGCGATAGAGCAGATCGGTCAGGCCGTCGGCGTCCAGTCCCCCCTCGCGCAACAGATAGAGCACCGCGCCCGCGTCCAGACTGCCGCAGCGCGTGGCCATGACCAGACCGTCGAGCGGCGTGGCGCCCATGGTGGTGTCAATGCTGCGCCCGTCGCGGAGGGCGCACAGACTGGCTCCCCCGCCGAGGTGGGCCGCGACCACACGGCCGGCGGCCGTGGGAGGGTCGAGCGCCGCCAGACGTCCGGCGAGATACTCATAGGACAGGCCGTGAAACCCGTAGCGGCGAAGACCCCGCGCCTCCCAGACCCTCGGCAGAGCGAAACGGTCAACCACGGGATCATGGCCCGCGTGGAAGGCGGTGTCGAAGCACAGGACCTGCGGCAGCCCCGGCCGCGCGGCGCGAAGGGCGGACGCCCCCGCCAGCGACTGGGACTGGTGCAGGGGGGCGAGCGGCGCGAGCGCCGCCACGGCCGCGAGGACCGCCTCCGTGACAAGCGTCGCCGCGCAGAAACGCGGCCCGCCATGAACCACCCGATGGCCCACGGCGGCGATCGGTCCGGGCAGGCGCATCTCAAGCCACCCGAGGAGGTCCGGCGCCGAAGTCCGAGGCCAGGGCTCGTCTGAAAGAACCGCCCCGGCCGGGTCATAACTCAGCAGTCGGGGCGCCTCGCCGTGCATTTCGATCCGGCCGCGCAGACAGGGCGCCAGTCCGCCCGGCCCCTGATCGAAAACGCCGAACTTGCAGGTCGAGGACCCGCTGTTGAGAGCAAGAATGAACGGCATGCCCGACTGCACTCCCCACCTGACCGCGACCCAGCTGTCCACGTCTGACGCTGACGACGGGCGGCTCTTACGATCGTCGACGCCACGCGTCCGTAATGTTTGGCCGGGTGGGGCGTCAGACGACGGGATGGTGTTCAGCACGGAAGGCGCCTCGCATGACCTCCAAATCCCCGGCCGCCGGCCGGGTCTTCAGGCTTCTGACCCTGGGCGCCTTCGCGGCGGGGCTGGCCTATCTGCTGATCGGCGAGCACCGGGTTCACCTGCTCGGCTGGGCGCCGTTCCTGCTGTTGCTGCTCTGTCCCCTGCTGCACATGACCATGCATGGCGGCCATGGCGGGGGGCACGGCCCCGACCACCCGGGCGACCGCGCCCGTCCCCCAGCTCCGGAGGCCTGATCATGGCGGAACCGCAAACGTACGGGCTCTGGTCGCTGGTGGCCCTCAACTCCATCCTGTTCATCTTTTTCGCCTTCACCTTCTTCAAGCCGAAGACGGCGAGGGACTGGCGCGCCTTCGGCGCCTTCAGCGCCTTCCTGATCGCCTTCTTCACCGAGATGTACGGTTTCCCGCTGACGATCTTTCTGTTGGCCGGTTGGTTACAGAGCCGCTTTCCCGGCGTGGACTGGTGGTCCCATGACGCCGGACACCTGCTTGAGATGATGTTCGGCTGGCGAGCGCACCCGCACTTCGGGCCCTTCCATATTCTCAGCTTGGTTCTCGTTGGCGGCGGGTTCTGGCTCCTCTCCGCGGCATGGCCGGTGCTCTATAGCGCGCAACGAGAAGGCCGGCTGGCGACGACCGGTCCCTACCGGTCAATCCGCCACCCGCAGTATGCCGGTTTCGTGCTGATCATGATCGGCTTCCTGCTTCAATGGCCGACGCTGCTCACCCTGGCGATGTTCCCGGCGCTGGTCATCCTGTACTGGCGCCTCGCCATGGCGGAGGAGCGAGAGACCGCCGCCCGCTTCGGCCCGGCCTGGAGCGCTTACCGGCAGGCTACGCCCGCGTTCGTTCCCCGCCTACGCCCCCTGTAGGGCGCGGAATCCCACCGACCTCACGACTGAACTGCTTTCGACTGGAATTTCCTTCATGCATACTACTACCGTCGATGTTTCCGGTTTCAGCACGCCGCTGGATTCACTGGTGATCGAGAAGCACCTGCGGGGCCTGAAGGGCGTGCTGGAAGCCGCCGCCAACTTCGGCTCGGCGACCGCGACGATCCGATATGACGAAGCCCTGGTCAGCCAGGTCGAACTGGAACAGGCGGTGCGGGATTGCGGCTTCCACTGCCGCGGCGAGGTCGTGCCGCGTCACATCTGCGTCCCGCATGAGGAGGTCGTGGACGCCCGGTCGCACCTCCAGCATCCCGCAGCTCCGGCGGCCGCCCATGAGGGCCACGCGCCCTCTGCTCATCCTGCCCAAGCCGGCGCCGACGACATGGCCGAGATGGGGCACGGCCCCGGCATGGACATGCAGGCCATGGCCCGGGACATGCGCAACCGCTTCCTCTTCGCCGTCGCCTTCACCCTCCCGATCTTCCTGCTCGCCCCGATGGGCATGGACTTCATGCGAGTGGAGCCGCCGTTCGGCCTGCCGCTGAAGCCCCTGCTGTTCGTCCTGGCCAGCGCCGCCATCCTCTATCCGGGCTGGCCCTTCTACATCGCCGCCGTCCGGGCCCTGCGACGCGGCGTGCTCAACATGGCGGTGCTGGTCCTGCTCAGCGTCGGCACCGGCTACCTGTTCAGCGTCGGCGCCACGTTCTTCTATGACGCGCCCGACTTCTACGAAGCCTCGGCCCTGCTGCTGGTCTTCATCCTGATGGGCCACTGGCTGGAGATGCGGGCGCGGGCCGGCGCCTCGGACGCCATCCGCAGGCTGATGGACCTGGCGCCGCCCACCGCCCGGGTGCTGCGCGACGGCGTCGAGGTCGAGGTCGCGACCTCCGCCGTGCTGGTGGGCGACCGGGTGGTCGTCCGGCCGGGCGGCCGCATCCCCGTGGACGGCGTGATCGAGGACGGCGGCTCCGAGGTCGACGAATCCATGCTGACCGGAGAATCCCTGCCCGTGACCAAGGGCGCCGGGGATTCCGTGACCGGCGGCGCGATCAACAAGACCGGCGCCTTCCGTTATCGGGCGACGCGGGTGGGCGCCGACACCGCCCTGGCGCAGATCGTCAAGCTGGTGCAGGAGGCGCAGAACTCCAAGGCCCCGGCCCAGTTGCTCGCGGACCGCGCCTCCCAGTGGCTTGTGCTGGCCGCTGTCGTCATCGGCCTGCTCACCTTCGGCGTCTGGTTCTGGGCCCTGGGCCAGACCCTGCTGTTCGCCCTGACCCTGACCATCACCGTCTTCGTCATCGCCTGCCCCGACGCTCTTGGCCTGGCCACGCCCATGGCGATCATGGTGGGCACGGGGCTGGGGGCGCGCCACGGCGTGCTGATCAAGAACGCCGCCGCTCTCGAGCATGCCGTCAAGCTGGACGTCATCGTCTTCGACAAGACCGGCACCCTGACCCTGGGCGCGCCGAAAGTGGTCCAGGTCACCCCCGCCGCCGGAGTGGACGAGACCGACCTGCTGACCACGGCCGCGGCCCTGGAGCGAGGATCCGAACACCACATCGCCAAGGCCGTGCTGGAGCGGACGAAGGACCTCCCCGAACTGGCCGCTGCCGGCTTCGAATCCTTCGGGGGCAAGGGACTTCGGGCGACCGTGGCCGGGCGGACCGTCCTCTCCGGCAACCGCATGCTCATGGCCGACAACGGCGTCGAGCTCGGCGAGCTGGCGACGGAATCCGAACGGCTGCAGGGCGCCGGCCGCACCGTCGTCCATATCGCCCGCGACGGGCGGGTCATCGGTCTGATCGCCGTGGCCGACGCCGTCCGCCCCACCGCGGCGGCGACCATCCGGCGACTGCAGGCCCTGGGCGTCAAGGTGGCCATGATGACCGGCGACAACCTCGGCACCGCACGGCGTATCGCCGGTGAACTGGGGATCGACATCGTGCTGGCGGAGGTCCTGCCCGGCGACAAGGCGCTCAAGGTGAAGGAACTCCAGGCCGCGGGCCACAGGGTCGGCATGGTTGGCGACGGGGTCAACGACGCCCCGGCCCTGACCCAGGCCGACGTCGGCTTTGCCATCGGCGCCGGCACCGACGTCGCCATAGAGAGCGCCGACGTGGTGCTGATGCGCAGCGACCCCGCCGACGTGGTCAAGGCCATCGAGCTGTCGCGCGCCACCCTGCGCAAGATGCATCAGAACCTGTGGTGGGCGGTCGGCTACAATCTCATCGCCTTTCCCCTGGCCGCGGGAGTCCTCTATCCCTTCACCCTCAGCCCCGAGATCGCCGCCCTGTCGATGTCCGGCAGTTCGGTGCTGGTGGCGGTCAACGCCCTGATGCTCAAGCGTCTGCGGCTGGGCGCCGGCATGGACGTCCAGCCGCCGTCGCGGTCAGCCGTAACGCAGGCGTAGCGTCGCCCCCTGCGGCATGGTCCCGCCCGGCGCCGCAGGCCTGTCGTTCGCCTATGCAGACGAGGGGTCCTCCGCCGCTCAGGGATACGCAAGCGGTCCGGCGGCGTGCGATGAGGTCGCCGCCTCGCCTGTAATCCCGCGGCGGGGGCTGCGTCCTCATAAGCAGAACACACGCGCGCAGCGAGGGGTCGCCGTCCTCCTGCGCCGATGGGGAAATCACCACGGCTGGCCAGAGCCCATGCCCAACGGACGAGGACAGCGATCATGGTTCACTCGGATATTATCCGCGTCGGGGTCAATGGATACGGCGTGATCGGCAAGCGCGTGGCCGCCGCCGTCAGACAGCAGGACGACATGATCCTCGTGGGCGTCGCCGACGTCAGCGCCGACTGGCGCCTGCGTCTTGCGGCCCGGATGGGTTTCTCCCTCTACGGCGCCGCCCCCGGGGCCGCCCTGACGATGCAACGGGCCGGTCTCCCTGTGGCGGGCGATCTGGACGACCTGATCGCGTCGGTCGATGTCATGGTGGACTGCACGCCCAAGGGGATCGGCGCCGCCAACGCGGAGGTCTACCGGCGCAAGGACAAGCCCTTCATCGTCCAGGGCGGCGAGAAGCACGAAGTCGCCGGTCACTCCTTCGTGGCCGAGTCGAGCTACGCAGGCGCGCTCGGACGGCCGGCGACCAGGGTTGTCTCGTGCAACACCACCTCGATCGTGCGCACTCTCACCGCGCTCAAACAGGCGGGATTGCTGCGCCGGGCGCGGGGGACGCTGCTGCGGCGGGCCACCGATCCCTGGGAGAGCGACCGGGGCGGCATCATGAACACGCTGGCGCCCGAGCCCCAGATTCCGAGCCACCAGGGCCCCGATGCGCAGAGCGTCGATCCCGACCTGGATGTCGTGACCATGGCGGTCAAGGTCCCCGAGACCATCGCTCATCTGCATTACTGGTCGGTGCAGATGACCCGTGCGGCGGACAAGGCGGAGGTGGTCGCGGCCTTCCTCGCCTCCTCGCGCATCGCGGCGATCCGGATGGACGACGGCTTGACGGCGCTAAACAGCGTCAAGGAACTGATGGCCGACCTCGGCCGCCCGCATGACAATCTCTATGAAGTGGCGCTCTGGACCGACATGCTCCGCGTCCAGGGCGACGAGCTCTTCTACGCCTACATGGTCGACAACCAGGCCATCGTCATTCCCGAGACCATCGACGCCATCCGGGCCCTCTCCGGCCGGATCGCCGCGCCGGCCGTGTCGATCGCCAGGACCGACGCCAGCCTCGGCATCGGCGCTCTCGACCGGTTGGGTCCGCCGGATCAGGTCGCGGACTCATAAGCTCCGAGCCGGCGCGGCGGCCAGGGCGATGAGAATAGAGGAGCGAATGTCCGGATCTCCAGATGGAGAAGGTCGCACCAGGAATGCGCGCGCCCGCGGACGTTACGCACGACACGGCAAGGTCCGGCCCGACGTCTTTCCGCGGCTAGGTCAGGGCCCGATCCAGCACAGCCATGAGTTCGGCGGCCTTGGCCCGCCGCTCCGCCTCGTCCCCATCCACCAGCGCGCTGGTCACACAGTGATCCAGGTGGTCCTTGAGGATTTCGGATTCCACCCGCCGAAGCGCCGCGCGTACGGCCTGCAGCTGGGTGAGGACGTCGATGCAGTAGCGGTCCTCGTCGACCATGCGGGCGATGCCCCGCACCTGCCCTTCGATGCGGCTGAGGCGGTTGAGCAGCTTCGGCTTGTCGTTATGGTCCAAGAGCGTCCTCCCTTGCCCGCGGCGAGCATACCCCCTCAGGGTATTGGAAAATATACCGCGAGGGGTATATCAGATTACCACACGCTGTGGAGTTCTCCGGCCATGTCGAACGCCCCTTCCCACCCCGATCACGCCCACGCTTCTCACGCGGGCCATGGCGAGCCCCCTCCCGCCGGCAAGGTCCACGACCCGGTCTGCGGCATGACCGTGGATCCGGAGACGACCGCGCACCGCGCCGAGTTCGACGACAAGCCCTTCTTCTTCTGCTCGGCCGGCTGCCGGACCAAGTTCGTCGCCGAGCCGGCCCGCTATCTCGACGGCGGCAAGGCCGAGACGCCCGCAGCGCCGGCCGGGACCGTCTACACCTGCCCCATGCACCCGGAAATCCGCCAGGTCGGGCCGGGCTCCTGCCCGATCTGCGGCATGGCGCTCGAACCCGAACTGGTCACCGCCGCCAGCGCCCCGAACCCGGAGCTCACGGACTTCACGCGCCGGTTCTGGATCGGGCTGGCGCTGTCCGTTCCGGTGTTGGCCCTGGAGATGGGCGGCCACCTCACCGGGCTGATGATGAGCATGAGCGGCCAGACCTCGGCCTGGATCCAGTTCGCGCTCGCCACCCCGGTCGTGCTCTGGTCCGGCTGGCCCTTCTTCGAACGCGGCGCCAGGTCGCTGGTCACCCGCCATCTGAACATGTTCACCCTGATCGCCATGGGCGTGGGCGTGGCCTGGATCTACAGCGTCGTGGCGACCGTCGCGCCCCATCTGTTCCCGCCCGCCTTCCGCCGCGCCGACGGCAGCGTGCCGATCTATTTCGAGGCCGCAGCCGTCATCACTGTGCTGGTGCTGCTGGGCCAGGTCCTGGAACTGCGCGCGCGCGAGCAGACGTCCGGGGCCATCAGGGCCCTGCTGGACCTTGCGCCCAAGACCGCGCGTCGGGTCCGCGCCGATGGGACCGACGAGGAGGTCGGGCTCGACCAGATCCTGGTGGGCGACAACCTGCGCGTCCGCCCCGGCGAAAAGGTCCCGGTCGACGGCGAACTCGTCGAGGGCCGGGTGGCGATCGACGAGTCCATGGTCACAGGCGAGTCCATGCCGGTGACCAAGGAGCCTGGCGACAAGGTGATCGGCGGCGCCATCAACAAGACCGGCTCCTTCGTCATGCGGGCCGAGAAGGTCGGCGCCGACACCCTGCTCTCCCAGATCGTGCAGATGGTCGCCCAGGCCCAGCGGAGCCGGGCCCCCATCCAGCGCATGGCCGACCTGGTCTCCGGCTGGTTCGTGCCCGCGGTGATCCTGGTGGCCGCGATCGCGTTTGCGGTCTGGGCTGGCTTCGGACCTGAGCCGCGCTTCGCCTTCGCCCTGGTCGCGGCGGTGTCGGTGCTGATCATCGCCTGCCCCTGCGCGCTGGGCCTCGCCACCCCGCTGTCGATCATGGTCGGCGTGGGCCGCGGCGCCCAGGCCGGGGTGCTGATCAAGAACGCCGAGGCGCTGGAGCGTTTCGAGAAGATCGACACCATCGTCATCGACAAGACCGGCACCCTGACCGAGGGCCGTCCGGCCGTGATCGCCATACACCCGGCGGCCGGCTTCAAGGAGGCCGAACTGCTACGGCTGGCCGCCAGCCTGGAGCGCGGCAGCGAGCATCCCCTGGCCGACGCCATCCTGCGCGCCGCGACCGAACGCAAGCTCGCCCTCGTCGAGCCGATGGACTTCGATTCTCCGGTCGGCAAGGGGGTCCTGGGCCGGATCGACGGCCGCCGCGTGAGCCTAGGCTCGGGCAAGTTCATGGCCGAGCAGGGCGTCGACACCTCCACCCTGGACGCGGAAGCCGAGAGCCTTCGCGCCGACGGCGCCACGGCTATCTTCGCGGCGGTCGACGGCGCCCTGGCCGGCGTCTTCGCCATCGCCGATCCGATCAAGGCCACCACGCTTCGGGCCGTTCAGGCCCTGCAGGCCGAAGGCGTGCGGCTGGTGATGATGACCGGCGACAACCGCACCACGGCGCTGGCCGTCGCCCGCCAGCTCGGGATCACCGAGGTCGAGGCCGAGGTGCTGCCGCAGGACAAGGCCGCTGTCGTCCAGCGGCTGCGGGCCGAGGGGCGCAAGGTCGCGATGGCCGGAGACGGGGTGAACGACGCCCCTGCCCTGGCCGCCGCCGAGGTAGGCGTCGCCATGGGCGCCGGATCCGACGTCGCCATCGAAAGCGCCGGGGTCACCCTGCTGAAGGGGGACCTGCAGGGGCTGGTCAAGGCGCGGCGGCTGTCGCACGCGGTGATGAGCAATATCCGCCAGAACCTGTTCTTCGCCTTCGCCTACAACGTGGCGGGCGTGCCGATCGCGGCCGGGCTGCTCTATCCGGTGTTCGGATGGCTGCTGTCGCCCGCCATCGCCGCCGGCGCCATGGCCCTGTCCAGCGTCAGCGTGGTGACCAATGCGCTCAGGCTCAGGGGCGTCCGGCTCTAGCCGGCGCTCGCGGACACCGGGCCGAAGGCGCGGCGGGCGTCACCCGCCATGCGTTCCACGCACCAACGGGCGTAGGCGTCCGCCAGCCCCGGGACGAGGCGCCCGGGGCCGCGGGGCGCAGGGTCGTAGTCGATCCAGACCCGCAAGCCGGCCCCGCCACGGATCGGCGTGGTCTCGAAGCCCATCTCGTAGTCGCCGATGATGATCAGCCGCGGCCGGCCCACGGTGCGCCAGACCTTGCGCCGCGGCGGCGCGCGCTCGGTCACCACCTCGTCGACGAAGAGCCCGAGACCGAACGCCCGGCCGCCCATCCGGATGTGCGAGCCGACCACCTGCCCCCGGCCCGCGTCGAAGTCATAGGTCATCCGCCCCCCGCCCATCATCATCGACGGGCGGGCCATGTGCGCGGCCAGGCGGGTCTGGTCGTCGAGATGGGCGAACAGCCGTTCCGGGGTCGCGGCGACCTGGACGGAGGCCTGCCTGTGGCGAGTCATGGACGGGTCTCCGCGACATCCCCCGCCGCCCCGGACGGGACCACCAGGTTCCGGGGCTCGCCCCGGGCGAAGGCTTCGATGTTGTCGAGCGTCGTGCCGACGATCCGCCCCAGGGCCTCGGCCGTGTCATAGGCGATGTGAGGCGTGACCACGACATTGGGCAGGCGCAGGAGCGTGTTGGCGGCCACCAGGGCGCGCAGGCGTTCGGCCGGCAGCGGCGTGTCCATGCGGAAGATCTCCGCCTCTTCGCGCAGGAGCGGCTCCTCGGAGAGGACGTCCAGCCCCGCCCCGGCCAGACGTCCGCTGCTCAGGGCGCGCACCAGGGCCGCGGCGTTCACCACCCCGCCGCGCGCCGTGTTGATCAGCACGCAGCCCGGCTTCATCACCGCGAACTGGGCGTCCGAGATCAGGTCGCGGGTCTGCGGCCCGCCCGGCGCGTGCAGGCTCACCACGTCGGCCAAGCGCAACAGGTCGTCCAGGGTCACATAGTCGAAGCCCAGCTCGGCGGCCGCGGCGGGATCAGGGTGCGGGTCGGCCGCCAGCGCCGTCATGCCGAAGCCGCGGGCGATGCGGATCACCCGCCGGCCGATGCGTCCGGCCCCCACCACGCCCAGGGTGCGGCCCTCGAGGTCGAACCCCCGCAGCCCCTCGACGTGGAAATCCCCCCGACGCGTCCTGTCGGCGGCCTCGACGACATGCCGCGAGACCGCGAGCAGCAGGGCGAAGGCGTGCTCGGCCACCGTCGGGTCGCCATAGTCCGGCACATTGCAGACCGCCACCCCGCGCGCGCGGCAGGCCTCAAGATCGATATGGTCGAACCCGGTGGAGCGCGTGGCGACCAGCCGCAACCGGGGCAGCGCCGCGATCACCGCCGCCGAGACCTCCGAGCCGACGAAGGGGCTCATCACCTCGGCTTCAACATAGTCCGGCGCGGTCTGCGGCGTCAGGCGCCCCGCGGTGCAGCGCACCCGGTGCCCCGGCTCCAGCCGCAGGCAGGCCTGGTGTTCCCACTCCGCCGCTTCGAATACCGCCACATCCATCCTGCCTGCTCCTATTGCGCCGCCGGCGCGGCGCGTGGCGCGCCGGCCGCCCCAGAGTTCCGGGGGCTGTTTGACCCGCCGCCCGCTCGGACGCGCACGACCATCGCGGGACAGGCCGCTTCACGCACGACGGCCTTGAGGGTCTCGGCGCGCTCGGGCGCCCAAATCCCCTTCCAGGTCAGGATGATGAGGTCGACGGATTCTTCACGCGCCACTCGCAGGATTTCTGACGCCGGAGAGCCGCGAGCGAGCAGCAGCCGGACGCGCAGGTCGGAGAGCGGGCAGATGCAGGCGAGCCGCTCCATGAATTCGCCCGCCCACGCCGGCCACTCGTGCTGGGGCTGATCCAGGTAGAAGGGCGACGTCAGCGAGCCCCGCGCCTGGGGACTGGCGGGGCCTGGCGCGGCGACCAGGAGCACCAGGAGGTCGGCGTCCGCGCGGCGCGCGAGCTCTACGCCGGGTTTCACGGCATCGCTGGCGGCCGAGGTCCCCTCGTGCGGGAGCAGAACCTTTCTCAGCCGCCAGTCCTGCAGCGGTTGCGCGGGGTTGACCAGGATCACCGGGCAGGATGCCCCGCGCAGCACGGAAAGAGCAGTCCCGCCGACCTTCCCGGCCGGGCTGCCCGGCGCGGTGTGGGTGCAAAGCACGATAAGACGGGCGTGAAGATCGTCGGCCGCTGCGAGGATCGCGGCGGCGGGTTCGCCGGTGCGAGTCTCGAGACTGGCGCCGTGCAGGTCCTCGGCGGCAAGCCCGAGTCGAGGCGCGATCTCCGCCGCAGCAGACGCCTGCTCGGCGACATGCAGGATGCGGACGGCCGCGTGCTCCAGACCCGAGAACACCTTGGCCACGGATAGCGCCGGGAGGGCGTCGGCCATCCCGTCCAATGGAACGAGGATCACGGGCTGATCGCTCACGGCGCAATTCCTGGCGCGGCTCCAATGCGCGCGCGGTCGTCCGGAAGCTTGAGCTCGTGATCCTTGCCGCGCCACTTGAAACGCAACGACACTCCTCGCCATTGCGGCGGCAGGTTCGGCTGATGCTCGGGCCCTTCCTCGGTGAACCGCAGGCCGGCGAAGCCGAACACCGCAGCCTGCCAGAGGCCCCCGAGGGCCGCCGCATGCACCCCGGCCGCGGCATTGCCCATGTTGTCCCCCAGGTCGATATCGCTCGCCTGTCGAAAGTAGCGCTCCGCGAGCCTCACGTCCCCGAGCCGCGCCGCGACCGCCGCATGGATCGCCGGACTGAGGGAGCTGCCGTGCGCGCAGCGCGGCTCGTAATAGCGGAAGTTGGCCTCCCGGACCTCCGGCGGGAAACGGTCCCACAGCAGATGCAGCAGCATCACGACATCCGGCTGCTTGATCGTCTTCGATTGGCGGATTCGCTCGCGACCGAGCAGCACGTCGATCGGCGCGTTGCGCGGCTCAAAGGCGGCGAGATCGATCTCCTCCAGTCCAAAGTAGCCCTGGAACTGCTCAAAGAGCCCGGTGCGCACGTCGAACCCCGTGTAAAGCTCCCGCGCCGCCGCACTCCAGGCAAGGGGCTCGGCCGCATCCATCGCCAGCGATTCCGAGAGCACACGCCACCGCTCTGGCCAGCGCTCGACCAGAAGCCGCGCCACGGCGTTCCCGGTCTCGAGATTCCACTGCGCCATGCCATTGGTGTAGGCGTCGTCGTCGACCGTCTCATGATACTCGTCCGGGCCCACCACGCCGCGGATGTGACGTAGGCCATCGCTTTCAAGCTTCGCGCGGCCGGCCCAGAAGCGGGCGGTCTCGAGGAGGATTTCGGCGCCGACGTCGAGCAGAAAACCTTCGTCCCTGGTCGCGCGCCAATAGGTCCAGACGCCGTAAGCGACGTCGGCGCTGATGTGCTGCTCCTGGTCGGCGAGCAGGATCGGGATGACCTCCCCATTCGGCGCGACAACGAAGGGCGGCGTCACGTCCTGACCGGTGTCTGCGGATTCCCAGGCATAGAAGGCGCCGCGCTCCCCATGGTGCGCGGCCTTGTCCCGAGCCGCCGGAAGCGTCCGATGGCGGTAGGTCAGAAGGGCCCTGGCCGCTTCCGGCCATGTCAGCACGTAGAACGGCAGCATGAAGATCTCGGTGTCCCAGAACACATGGCCTCCGTAGGCGGCGCCGGTGAGCGCCCGGGCGCCGATCGAGACGCGGTCATCGTCTGGGTCCACGGCGCTGAGCAGGTGATAGACCGCGAAGCGCAGCGCGCGCTGCGC
>NZ_JACARP010000109.1:0-13072 GCF_013386595.1 Brevundimonas sp. P7753
TGAAGGGGAGGGAGAAGGACGCGTCAGGTCGTAGGAACCGCCGTGCCGCCTACTAGCGGCGTCGGCTCCCACGGCCCCCCGTCTCGCCCGCCGGCGAACTTCACCAGTGCCGCAATCCGCTTCTCGATCGGCGGGTGCGTGGCGAACAGGCCCGCAAACCCCGCCTTGTCCGCTGTATTGTCCAGGAACATCCCGCGCAGCTCATCCGGCGCGCTCAACTTCGACTGGCCCGACACCTTCCTCAGCGCCGAGATCATGGCGTCCGGGTTCTTGGTCAGCTCCACCGCCCCGGCGTCGGCCACATATTCCCGCGTCCGCGACAGGGTCATGCGGATAACCGCCGCCAGGCCAAAGCCGATCACCCCGATGGCCAGACCGATCAGGATCAAGGGCATAGCGTTCTTGTTGTTCCCCCCGCGACCGCCGCGCACATAGAACAGGCTGCGGAACACCAGTTCGGCGACCACGCTGATGATCCCCGCAAAGATGGAGGCGATCACCATGGTCCGCACGTCCTTGTTGATGACGTGGGTCAGTTCGTGGGCCAGGACGCACTCCATCTCGTCGCGGCTCAGGGCCTGCATCAGGCCGCGCGTGACGGTGACGCTGTAGTTCCCTTCATGCAGCCCTGACGCATAGGCGTTCAGCGACGGGCTCTCGATGATCCGCAGCGTCGGCGTCCTCAACCCGCGCGAGATCGCCAGGTTTTCCAGCAGGTTGTAGAGCTCGGGCTCCAACCGCCGCTCCACCTTACGCGCGCCCGTCATGGCGTCGATCATCGCCTGATTGCCGAAATAGGCGATGACGAACCAGATCACGGCCACGACCAGGGCCGTCGGCACGGTCCAGCCCAGCATGGACGCCGCCAGCGCCAGGTCCTGACCCAGGTCGCCGCCCGAGTTGGGCAGCAGACCAAACCCCATCATCAGCACCTGAATCCCGAACAGGATCAGCACCAGCAGGACCGGGAACCCGGCCAGCAGAATCGCCGACCGGGTGTTGTTCTGCCAGATGTGGGTCTTGAGGCCGACGGCCTGACCGAAAACCGCCATTGGGGCTTAGAACTTCACCGTCGGCGGCGCCGCATTCAAAGCCGCGCGTTCACCCTCGCCCACGTCGAAGAAGGGCTTGTCCGAAGCAAAGCCGAACATGCCTGCGAACAGGACGGTCGGGAACTGACGGCGCACGGCGTTGAACTCGCTGACGGCATTGTTGAAGAACCGGCGCGCGGCGGCCAGCTTGTTCTCGATGTCCGACAGATCCATCTGCAACTGCTGGAAGTTGGCGTTGGCCTTCAGGTCCGGATAGGCCTCGGACACGGCGAACAGACGGCCCAGAGCCCCGGTCAGCATGTTCTCGGCCTGCACCTTCTCATCAACGGTGCGCGCTCCGGCGGCGGCGGCGCGGGCCTGAGTCACGGCGTCCAAGGTGCCGCGCTCGTGCGTGGCGTAGCCCTTCACCGTCTCGACCAGGTTGGGGATCAGATCCTGACGCTGCTTCAGCTGCACGTCGATGTCGGCGAACGACTGATTGGCCGCCTGATCCAGCGCCACAAGCTTGTTGTAGGCCCCGACGACGACGAACAGCAGAACGACGACGATGACGCCGATGATGATCCAGGTGATCATTGAGCCTCCTCCAGCATTTCAGGAGGAATATGGGGGGCCGCAGCCCCCCGGCCAAATGACAATGCTGACAGGTTAGGTCAGCGGAACTTGCGCATCCCGCGCGGACCCTGGCGACCGGCGCTGGCGCGCTTGCCCAGCCAGTCCTTCCAGTCAGGCCAGTTGCGGCGACGACCGCCGCGGTCGGCCCATTCCGGCCCCGTCTCGGCGTTGAACACCGCCACGTCGGCCAGGCCGCCCTGCTTGTAGCCCTGCAGCTTGACCCCCTTGCCGCGGCCCATTTCGGGCAGCTCGGCGATGGGAAAGATCAGCGCCTTGATGTTCTCGCCTATGGTCGCGACGTGGTCGCCGGTGACGCGCAGCATGGCCAGCATCTCGCCGTTCAGCACCTGCTTGCCGCCGCGCTTCTGCGCCAGAAGCTCGTTCTCGGGCGCGACGAAGCCGTAACCGGCCCTGGACGCGACCAGAAGCTTTGCATTCGGTTCGTGCGCCAGGACATTGATAATCTCGGCCTTTTCATCGAGATCGATCATCAGGCGCAGCGGTTCGCCATGCCCCCGTCCAGAGGCCAGCTTGTCGGCCCCGATGGTGAAGATTCGCCCGTCAGAAGCGCCCACCAGCAGCTTGTCCGTGGTGAAGGTCGGCACCAGGAAGGCCAGGCTGTCGCCCTCCTTGAACTTCAATTCCGACGGGTCCTCAACCTTGCCCTTGGCGGCGCGGATCCAGCCGCGTTCCGACAGGATGACGGTGATGGCCTCGCGCGGGATGAAGGCTTCCGGCGCCACGAAGGCCGAGGCGTCCACCGCCTCGCCGATGGTCGTGCGACGCGGCGAGATCAGCGCCTTGCGCACGACCTCCAGTTCCTTGGAAATGGCCTTCCACTGCTTGCCTTCCGAAGACGTCAGCGCCTTCAGCGCCGCAAGTTCTTCCGACAGAGCATTGAATTCCTTCTCAATCGCCATCTCCTCGATCCGCGCCAGCTGACGCAGGCGGGTGTCGAGGATGTAGTCGGCTTGCGGCTCGCTCAGACCAAAGCGCGCGATCAGAACCGCCTTCGGCTGCTCCTCCTCGCGAACGATGCGGATCACCTCGTCCAGATTGAGGAAGACGATGCGCAGGCCTTCCAACAGGTGCAGTCGCTTCTCGACCCGCTCGATCCGCCATTGCGACCGGCGGTTCAGCACCACGCGGCGGTGATCGAGGAAGGCTTGCAGGCAGTCCTTCAACCCCATGACGCGCGGCGTGCCCGTGGCGTCCAGCACGTTCATGTTGATCGGGAAGCGGACCTCCAGATCGGACAGCTTGAACAGGCTCTCCATCAGCATCTCGGGCTCGATGGTGCGGTTCTTGGGTTCCAGAATCAGGCGGATGTCTTCCGCCGACTCGTCGCGCACGTCGCCCAGCAGCGGCGCCTTCTTGTTCTCGATCAGGTCAGCCAGGGCCTCGATCAGGCGGCTCTTCTGCACCTGATAGGGCATCTCGGTGACGATGATGCGCCAGACCCCGCGCCCCAGGTCCTCGGTCTCCCAGCGGGCGCGCAAACGCACTCCGCCGCGACCTGTCTCATAGGCGTCCAGGATCGAGGCATGGCCCTCGACCGACACGCCGCCGGTCGGGAAGTCCGGCCCCGGCACGATCTGCACCAATTCCTCGGTGGTCGCCTCGGGCCGTTCCAGCAGCAACTGGCAGGCGTCGATCAGTTCACCGACGTTGTGCGGCGGGATTGAGGTCGCCATGCCCACGGCGATGCCTGACGACCCATTGGCCAGCAGATTGGGGAAACCGGCCGGCAGCACCACCGGCTCTTCATCCTGATCGTCATAGGTGGCGCGGAAATCGACCGAGTCCTGGTCGATGCCGTCCAGCAGCAGGACGGCGGCGGGCGTCAGCTTGCACTCGGTGTAGCGCATGGCCGCGGCGCTATCGCCGTCGATGTTGCCGAAGTTTCCCTGTCCGTCGACCAGCGGATAGCGCTGGGCGAAGTCCTGGGCCAGACGGACCAGGGCTTCATAGATGGAGGCGTCACCGTGCGGGTGATAGCCGCCCATGACCTCGCCGACGACCTTGGCGCATTTGCGCGCCGCCGCCTGCGGGTTCAGCCGCATCTGGTGCATGGCGTACATGATGCGGCGGTGCACCGGCTTGAAGCCGTCACGCACGTCGGGCAGGGCCCGGTTGGTGATCGTGGACAGGGCGTAGGCGAGATAGCGCTTCGACAGCGCCTCGCTCATCGGCTCTTCGACGATGCGGCCGCCTTCAGGCGTCGGGGTGTGGATGGTCATGTGTTTTCGAATCGGTGATCTGAACGACAAAGTCTAGCGCAGCCTGCGGCTGACGCGGGGACGATCGGCGCCTATCTGTGGAGCGCCGCCGCCGAACAGGTCAGGAACCCGCCATGAAGACCGCCCTCACCGACCGCCTGGGCCTCGATCTGCCGATCATTCAGGCCCCGATGGCCGGGACCTCCACGCCCGAACTGGCGGCGGCCGTGTCGAACGCCGGGGCGCTGGGCTCCATCTCCATCGCCTCCGTCGATGCGGTCGAGGGACGGCGTCAGATTCAGGCGCTGAAGGCCCTGACGACGCGGCCGTTCAACGTGAACCTGTTCTGCCATGCGCCGACGCCGCCCGATCCCACGCGCGACCGCGCCTGGATCGACAGCCTGCGCCCACTTTTCGCTCAGTTCCGCGCCGCCCCGCCCGAGACGCTGACCGAGATCTACCAGAGCTTCCTGACCGACGACGCCAAGCTGGCGGTCCTGCTGGACGAGAAGCCCGCCGTGGTCAGCTTCCACTTCGGCCTGCCGCAAGCGGAGAAGATCCCCGCCCTGAAATCCGCCGGCTGTCTCCTGATCGCCAGCGCCACCACGCCGGAGGAAGGCCGACAGGCCCAGGCGGCGGGCGTCGACATGGTCGTGGCCCAGGGCTTCGAGGCCGGCGGCCATCGCGGCGTCTTCGATCCCGCTGATGACCCGCGCTTCGCCACCCTGCCCCTGACCCGGCTTCTGGCGCGCGAACTGGACATCCCGGTCATCGCAGCGGGCGGCATCATGGACGGCGCCGGGATCGCGGCCGCCCTGGCGCTGGGCGCAGCAGGTGCGCAGCTGGGCACCGCCTTCGTCTCCTGCCCGGAGTCCGCCGCCAACCCCGCCTATCGCGCGGCGCTCGCCAGCCCGCGCGCCGAACGCACCCGCGTCAGCCCAGTCATCTCGGGCCGACCCGCGCGCGGCGTCGAAAACGCCTTCATGCAGCGCGCCGACGAAGCCCTGACCGCCGGCTATCCCTACGCCTACGACCTCGGCAAGGCGTTGAACGCCGCCGCGAGCGCACAGGGCGACGACGGCTACGCCCCGCAATGGGCCGGCCAGGCGGCGCCCCTGACGCGCGCCCTGCCCGCCGCCGAACTGGTCGAGGCTCTGGCGCAGGAAACCCGAGACGCCGTCAGCCGTCTGCAACGCCTTCTGTAACCCGGCGCCATCCGCGGCCTTGTCCGCAACGTAACATCAGGGTCTGAGCCCCGAGGACTGACACGATGCTCCTGATCCTGCTGTCCTACCTGGCCGGGGCGCTGACCATTCTCAGCCCCTGCATCCTGCCGGTCCTGCCCTTCGTCTTCGCGCGAGCGGGCCAGCCCTTCCTGAAAAGCGGCCTGCCCCTGCTGCTGGGCATGGCCCTGACCTTTGCGGGCGTGGCGACGCTGGCGGCGGTCGGCGGCGGATGGGCGGTGCAGGCCAATCAGGTCGGACGCTGGATCGCCCTGGCGGTGATGGCGGTGCTGGGACTAACCCTGATCATACCCTCGCTGGCCGACCGGCTGACCCGGCCTCTCGTCGCCCTCGGCTCGCGCCTCACCGAGAGGGCCAGCGCGGAGCAGCAGTCCGGCGGCGGCGTCTGGCCCTCCTTCCTGCTGGGCGTGGCCACCGGCCTGCTGTGGGCACCCTGCGCCGGGCCGATCCTGGGCCTGATCCTGACCGGCGCGGCGCTGCAAGGCGCCAGCGTCGGCACGACCCTTTTGCTGGCCGCCTACGCCGCCGGGGCCGCCACCTCCCTGGCCCTGGCCCTGCTGATCGGCGGCAAGGTCTTCCAGACGATGAAGCGTTCGCTGGGCGTCGGCGAATGGGTGCGAAAAGGTCTGGGCGTTCTGGTCCTGATCGGCGTCGCGGCCATTGCGCTTGGCCTCGACACCGGCCTGCTGACCCGCCTGTCCAGCGGCGGCACCAACCGCATCGAACAGAGCCTGCTCAGCCGCTTCGGCGCCGCCCAGCCCATGAACGCCGTCCGCGCCCCGCTGAACGCCCTCCCCGTCGAAGGCGCCATGCCGCCCCTGACCGGCGCGACCGAGTGGATCAACAGCCCGCCCCTGACCACGGAACAGCTGCGCGGCAAGGTCGTGCTGGTCGACTTCTGGACCTACTCCTGCATCAACTGCGTGCGCACCATCCCCTATGTCCGCGCCTGGGCCGAGAAATACCGTGATCAAGGCCTGGTGGTGATCGGCGTCCATACGCCCGAGTTCGCCTTCGAGAAGTCGCCCGCCAACGTCCGCGACGCCGTGCGCCGCTTCGGCGTCACCTACCCCGTGGCCATGGACAATGACTTCGCCATCTGGCGCGCCTTCGACAACCGCTACTGGCCTGCCCACTACTTCATCGATGCCAAGGGAAACATCCGCTACCACCACTTCGGCGAGGGCGACTACGAACACTCCGAGCGGGTCATCCAGCAACTGCTGAAGGAGGCCGGCGCCGCCAATGTCGACCAGGCCGTGGTCCAGGTCCACGCCCAGGGCGCCGAGGCCGCCGCTACCGCCGAGGTCGCCTCCCCCGAAACCTATGTCGGCTACGCCCGCGCCAAGCACTTTGCCTCGCCCGGCGGCTTCGGCTTCGACGTGCGTAAGACCTATGCAGCCGCCCCTCTGAAACTGAACGACTGGAGCCTTTCCGGCGACTGGATCGTGCGGCCCGAACACGCCGACCTGCAGACGCCGGGCGGACGCCTCGCCTTCCGTTTCAAGGCCCGCGATCTGCATCTGGTCATGGGGCCGAGCACCCTGGGCCAGCCCGTGCGCTTCCGCGTTCGCATCGATGGTCAGGCGCCGAGCGCAGACGCAGGCGTGGACATCGACGCGCAGGGCATGGGCCGAATCGACAGCCAGCGCTTGTATCAACTGGTGCGCCAGTCCGGCGGCGCGCGCGAACGGACCTTCGAGATCGAGTTCCTCAACCCCGGCGTTCAGGTCTTCGCCTTCACCTTCGGCTGACTAGAGCCGTCCGGCCTCGGCCAGCCGCTCGATCATCCACACCCGCGCGGGCGGCAGCGGCTTGTTCAGGGCGTGGAAGACGAACTGTTCCAGGAAGTGCCCGGTCAGGTCCAGCCCCGCCTTCACGTCGCCTTCGCCCAGCCCCGCCTGCGCGCCCAGCATGAAGGGCGGCAGGTTCAGCAGCTTGTCGGCATAGGGCGCACCCGCCTCGCGGCTGACGGCGCGGCCCGTGCGCGGGCTGACGTAGATCAGATCATCCATCGACCCGGTGGCCGCACACCGCGACAGATCCAGCCCAAAGCCCAGGTCCTCCAGCAGCCCCGCCTCGAACCGCACAAAAATGGCCGGCCAGACCTCGGGCAAGGCGAACGCCCCCATCATGGCCTCGAAGGCCAGAAAGGCCCCCGGATGCGGCTCGCGCTCGGGCAAGGCCCCTTGCGCCACCGCCGCCGCGGCGTTCAGGCCGACCAGGGCCAGAGGATCGTCAAACAGGGCAGCCGGCCCCTCGCCCACAGGCTCCAGCCTTGCAGATCCCAACTGGTCCAAGGTCCGCGACCTCAGATCGGCCACCACCCGCGCCCCGGCCTGGAGGAAGGGCCGCATCTTCCGCGACGCCCCGCCCGCGACATAGGCCGCGCGGCGTCCGTGCCGCTCGGTCAGCAGTTCGACCACGGCCCCGGTATCCCCATGCGCCCGCGCCGACAGGACAAAGGCGTCGTCCTGAACCTCCATCAGTCGGCCTTGATCGCATCAACGACGGCGCTCGCCCTGTCGTTCGGCACAGCGAAGCTGAGGACATACTGCTCGATCTTCCAGCCATCGTCGGTCAACCGCAGCACGCCCGACCCGCGCGTGGTCCCATAGGCGTCGTTGTCCAGCACCTCGTCGAACCAGGCCACGCAGCGACAGTCCACGGGGGCGATGGTCACGGTCCGCGCGGTCGGCCGATAGGTCCAGCCCTTGCCCTGCGAGAAATAGGGCATGGCGTAGGCCCTGAACTCCGGCAGGCTCCACCGCTCGGTCGCATCCGTGCCGATGAACCGGCCGTCCGCCGTAAAGCTCGCGAAATAAGCCTCGCCGTCGGCCTTCGAAGCCGCCGCATGCATGGCGTCCAGCACGCGCTCCACCGAGGCGGTCTCGGCCTCAGCGACAGGCGCGGCCTGAACCGGAGCAGCAGACAGTTGAAGCATCATGAGAGCGGCGGTGATCATGGCCATGTTCTAGTCCTGCTCTCCCACAGGTGAAAGCACCTCGCACCTTCCTTCTCCCCTTGCGGGAGAAGGACAACCGCCTGCGCCCAAATCGTCGCAGCCACGCAACCGTCACACGACCGTATCGCCCCTGTCGTCCGCAGACGGTCTAAGCTCGGCCATCAAACGGAGTCCTCCCCATGCGCCTGCAACGCCGCCAACTGATCTCGACCGGGGCTGCGGCCTTCGCCTTCGGCGGCTTTGCCCGCAACGTCCACGCCCAAGGACGGGAATTGGCGGCGAGCGAAGAAAGCTACGTCAATCAGGTCGAGGGCTACGGCCCGCTGAAGGCCGACCCCAACGGCCTGCTCGACCTGCCGGAGGGCTTTTCCTATCAGGTCATCTCCCAGAGCGGCGAGACCATGGACGACGGCCTGCTGGTCCCCGGCCAGCCGGACGGCATGGGATGCTTCCCCCTGAGCCCCACCACGGTCGCCCTGGTGCGCAACCATGAACTGAAGGGGTCAAAGGCGCTTCACCGCAACATGGGACCCGGCGGCTTCCACCACGAACGCCTCGGCCTGCTGGACGCCTCCAAGGCCTTCGACACCTACAAGGACGGCCGCGCCCTGCCCGGCGGCACGACGACCCTGATCTACGACCTCGAAACCCGTCAGACGGTGCGTCAGCACCTGTCGCTGATCGGCACCTCGACCAACTGCTGCGGCGGCCACACGCCCTGGGGCAGCTGGCTGACCTGCGAGGAGACGGTCGAGACCCCCGCCGACGCCGACGTGACCAAGGCCCACGGCTGGGTGTTCGAGGTCCCCGCCGACGCCACCGGCCTGGTCGATCCCGTGCCGCTGAAAGCCATGGGCCGCTTCGATCACGAGGCCGTCTGCATCGACCCGCGCACCGGCATCGCCTACCTGACCGAGGATCAGGGCGACGGCCTCTTCTATCGCTTCATTCCCACGGTTCCGGGCCAGTTGGCGCGCGGCGGACGGCTGCAGGCCATGGCTTTGAAGGGGCAAGCCGGCGCCGACAGTTCCAACCACGAGGCCCGCATCTGGTCGGTCAACGACTGGCGCGAGGTCGAATGGATCGACATGGACGACGTCGAGGACCCGGCGGGCGACCTGCGCCATCGCGGTCATGCGGCGGGCGCCGTCAAGGTGGCGCGTGGCGAGGGTATCTTCTGGGGCGAGAACGAGCTCTACCTGACCGCCACCTCGGGCGGACCGCTGCGCCGGGGCCAGATCATGCGCTACGTCCCCTCGCCCAACGAAGGCGGCGCGGACGAGGCCCGCACGCCGGGCCGCATCCAGCTGTTCGTGGAAAGCACCGACCTGCGCACCATGAACATGGGCGACAACCTGTGCATCGCGCCCTGGGGCCACCTGATCGTCTGCGAGGACAACTATTCCGACGAGGTGCGCAACCACATTAAGGGCGTGACGCCCGACGGCCGCCTCTACACCATCGCCCGCAACGTTTTCGCCGGGAACTCGGAGTTCGCCGGGGCCGTGTTCTCGCCGGACGGCAGCGTCCTGTTCGTGAACATCATGTACCCCGGCCTGACCCTGGCGATCAGAGGCCCGTGGAACGCGGTCCGCTCATGAACAGGCGCGGGCGCGAGCGGCGAACCAGCCACAGGTTGACCGTCGCCGCGCCCAGCACCAGCGCCGCCAGCGCCTGGTGCAGCGCACCCAGGGTGATCGGCACCGCGTGCATCAGCGTCACAATGCCCAGCCCCGCCTGAAGCCACAGCAAGGCCGCCAGCACAAAGGCCGACAGTCCCAGCCCCTCGGCCAGCCGCCAGCGCCAGGCGTGGATGGCATAGGCCGTGCCGCCCGCCAGCAGCAGGTAGGCGCCGATGCGGTGATTAAACTGCACCAGTCCCTGATCGTGCAGGAAGGCGATCGCCCCCTTGCCCCACTCCACCGGCGGGAAGACCGCCCCATTCATCATCGGCCAGTCGGTGTAGATCAGCCCCGCCTTGGCCCCGGCCACCAGCCCGCCCAGCAGGCACTGAACGAAGATAGCCCCCAGCAGCAGCCCGGCGCCCCAGGTCCAGCCGCGCGGCGACCGCGAATGGTCCGATCCGCTCCAGGCCTCCAGCCCGGTCCAGATCAGCCCCGCAAAGATCAAGAAGGCCAGACCCAGGTGGGTCGCCAGCCGCTCCGGCGCCACGTCGACCCGTTCCGACAGGCCGCTGGACACCATCCACCAGCCGATCAGGCCCTGCAGCCCGCCCAGTCCCAGCAGGATCAGACAACGCCCGATCAGCCGCTTAGGCAGCCGCCGTATCAGCAGGAAGATCACGAACGGAACCGCAAAGACCACCCCGATCAGCCGCCCGAACAGGCGGTGCAGCCACTCCCACCAGAAGATGCCCTGGAACTCGCCCAGGCTCATGCCGGCGTTGACCTGGGCGTACTGCGGGATCGCCTTGTACTTGTCGAAGGCCTCGGCCCAGTCGGCCGCGTTCATCGGCGGGATGGCGCCCATGATGGGCTTCCACTCGGTGATCGACAGACCCGAGCCCGTCAGGCGCGTCACGCCCCCGATCACCACCATGGCGAAGACCATCGCCGCGCTGAAGAACAGCCACAGCGCCACCGCGCGGCTTTGATCCTGATTCACGAAACGCTTCATTCGACGCCTGCCGTTCGCCCCGATACACTGTCGCCTTACAAGTCGGGCGACCGGGGCGGTATGCCCCCCCAGCGCGGCAAGATCGAGTCGCTTTCGACGCCAAGGCGTCGCACCATTCTGAAGGAGCGCCCGTGGCGCCATATGCGGATATCGCCGTCGCCGTCCTGGGGGCGCTGGCCCTGGCCTGGATCGCCGACCTGCTGACCGGCCGCCGGGGTCTCGGCGGAACCATCCTGGTCGCCGCCGTCGGCGCCGGCTGCGGCGCCTTCCTGGCCATCCGCGTCTTCGCCGTGGCCACGCTCAGCGACTGGACCTGGGTCGTCTGGTCGATGATCGCCGCCGTGGTCTGCCTGGTCGCCTTCTTCCTGTTCCGGAGCAAGCGCTGATGGGCGCCCGGACCCGCCGCTTCGTCGCCACGGTCGGCGTTCTGCTGTTCCTGACCTTCTGGGTCTGGGGCGCGGTGTCGATCAACGACCGCCTGCCCGACATCTGGTGGCTGGACCTGATCTTCTTCGCCGTCGCCGGCATCGGCTGGGGCATCCCCCTGATCCCGATGCTCCGCTGGGCCGAGCGCGAGCCCGGCGCGAAATAGGACTAGAATTGCAAAAGGGGCCGCCCGAAAGCGACCCCTTTAACCAACCGATTTCCCTGAGGAAATGGTCGGAGCGACAGGATTCGAACCTGCGACCCCTTGACCCCCAGTCAAGTGCGCTACCAGGCTGCGCCACGCTCCGAAGACGCTCCCTATAGAGGGCGATTCCGCAGTCCGCAAACCCTAAAACGCTCTTTGAACAACAAGTTCGCCTCAGCGCTGCAGAACAGCGTCCAGACGCGCCTTCGCCGACTCCAGGTCGGCCAAAACAGCGCCCAAACGTGCGGCTTCGAACGGCGCGGCGGCGGCCGAAGCGACGGGTTCACGCTCCACGTCGGCGTCGATCTCCAGCGCCGTGGCCGGATCGCCGTAGGCGGCCAACCGGGCCAGCCCCTGTTCCTTGTGCAGACGCTGGACGCCGCGAATGGTCAGCCCCTCGTCGTGCAGCAGGCGACGCACCGCCTTCAGTACGGTGATGTCCTCGGGCCGATAGAAACGACGGCCGCCCGCGCGCTTCACCGGGACGATGAAGTCCAGCTTGGTTTCCCAGAAGCGCAGGACGTGCTGCTGGGCGCCGACTTCGTCAGCGGCCTCGGAAATGGTGCGGAAGGCGTTCGGGCTTTTGGCCACAGTCTATTCAGTCCTCGACGACCGCGTCGTGGACCCGGCTCTTCATGATTTGCGAGGCGCGGAAGCTGATCACCCGACGAGGGTTGATCGCCGCCGGTTCACCGGTCTTGGGGTTGCGGCCCATCCGGGCGCGCTTCTCGCGCACCTGGAAGACGCCGAATCCCGACAGTTTCACTGTCTCGCCGCGCTCGAGCGATTCGACGACCAGTTCGAGCGTGCGCTCGACTAGACCGGAGCATTCCTGGCGGGAAAGCCCCACCTCGTCATGCACCGCATCGCACAAATCCGCCCGGGTCAGGGTCTCTTGTCCCGTCACTGCGTCTCTCCGCTGCCAATTCGCATGCATAGAAGGGCAAAGTCGCCCCGAATCAAAGCCCTGAATGCAAATCTAGAGACGGAAGGCGCAGGCGCCCCACGTCAGACCGCCGCCCATGGCCTCGATCACCACCAGATCGCCGCGCTTGATCCGCCCGTCCTTGATGGCCGCATCCATGGCCAGAGGGATGGACGCCGCCGAGGTGTTGGCGTGCAGGGCCACGGTCGAGACAACCTTGTTTTCGTCCAGTCCCAGACGTTCACCGACCCCGCGAATGATGCGCTGGTTGGCCTGATGGGGCACGAACCAGTCGATCTCGGGGATCTCGACGCCCGCCGCCTCGGTCGCACCGACAATGGCTTCGGCGATGTTGACGACCGCGTGGCGGAAGACCTGATTGCCCAGCATCTTCAGATGGCCGACTGTGCCGGTCGTGGACGGACCGCCATCGACATAGAGCATGTCGGTCTTCGTGCCGTCGCAGCGCAGGGCGAAGCCCAGCACGCCCTGATCAGCCTTGGTCCCCTGCCCTTCGCGCGGTTCCAGCACGAAGGCGCCGGCGCCGTCGCCGAACAGGACGCAGGTGGTCCGGTCGTTCCAGTCCATCAGCCGGGTCATTTCCTCGGCGCCGATGACCAGGGCGCACCTGGCCATGCCGCGCGCGACGAAGCCGTCGGCCACGCTCATGGCGTAGACGAAGCCCGAGCAGACCGCCTGAACGTCGAAGGCGATGCCAACCGGCGCGCCCAGCTTGGCCTGAACGATGGCGGCGGTGGCGGGGAAGGTCTGGTCGGGGGTGGTG
>NZ_JACARP010000110.1:0-25710 GCF_013386595.1 Brevundimonas sp. P7753
GGTCTGGTCGGGGGTGGTGGTGGCGACGATGATCAGGTCGACGTCAGCCGCCGTCTTGCCGGCGTCGGCCAGGGCGCGGCGCGCGGCCTCGACCGCCAGATCGCTGGTCGGCTCGTCGTCGCGGGCCTGATGGCGTTGATGGATGCCGGTGCGCTCGACGATCCACTCATCCGAGGTGTCGACGAACTTGGCCAGGTCGGCGTTGGTGACGACCTTCTCCGGCAGGAAGGAGCCGACGCCGGTCACGGCGCTACGGATGACGCTCACTGGTGGGTCTCCCCAAGGGTTTCGGCGGCGGGCGCGGGCTGCTCCAGGGCGGCGAGCCGTCCCAGGTTCGCCCCGACCTTGGCCATGTAGTCGCTGCGCGCCAGATCGACGGCGATGCGGATGGCGTTTCCATAACCTCGCGGCGTGGCGCCGCCGTGGCTTTTCACGACAATTCCGTTCAGGCCCAGCAGAGGCCCGCCGTTGATGGCGTTGGGGTCGATTTTCGCCGCCATGCGCTTCAGCGCCGGCATGGCGATCAGGGCGCCCAGCTTGGCGATCGGACCCGAGGTCAGCGCCTCTTTCAGCAGACCCGAAATGAAGCGCGCCGTACCTTCGGCGGTCTTCAGGGCGATATTGCCGGTGAAACCGTCGGTGACGACCACGTCCACCGTGCCCTTGGCGATGTCATCGCCTTCGACAAAGCCGTGATAGTTCAGAGGAATGCCGCCCTCGCGCAGGATGGCGTGGGCTTCGCGCACCTCGTCGTGGCCCTTCATGTCCTCGGAGCCGACGTTCAGAAGACCGACCGTAGGCTTGGCCACGCCATGCACCGCCGACTGGAAGGCCTCGCCCATGATGGCGAATTCGATCAACTGCTTGGCGTCGCTGCCGATGTTGGCGCCGACATCCAGCACCGCCGTATAGCCGCGAGTCGTCGGCCAGCTGGCGACGATGGCCGGACGTTCCAGCCCAGGCGCCGCCATGCGCAGCAGCAGCTTGGAGATAGCCATCAGGGCGCCGGTGTTGCCGGCGGACACAGCCGCTTTGGCCTCGCCCGTCTTCACCGCCTCGATGGCGTTCCACAGGCTGGAGCCCTTGCCCCGACGCATGGCCTGGGCCGGCTTTTCGTCCATGGCCACGACCTTGTCCGTGTGGCGCACGTCGCAGACGGCGTCGGTCAGGGCGCAGCGCGCCATCTCGGCGCGAATCGCCGCCTCGTCGCCATGCAGCAGGAAACGCACGCCCTCGCCGTCATGCCGCGAGAGATAGTCTTTCACGCCGCCGACCACGACCGAGGGACCGTGGTCCCCGCCCATGGCGTCAAGCGAGATCAGTGTTGGGGATGCCAAGTGGAAATGGACTCCGTCGCCGTCTTGTCGCGGCGCTTCATATAGGGATGCGGGACGCAAATGTCGCACCCATGGGATGCTACCAGGTCAACGCGAGGTCAACCTTCGCCGGAACCGTCCGTCGGACGCAGACCCTTCAGCACGGCGAAAGGCGAGATTTCGCCGGGTTCCGGCGGCTGCTCGAAGACCGCGCCCGGCTTGCGTGGGAAGGGGTCCAGGCTCAGCGCCAGCTGTTCAACGGCATATTGGCCCAGGTCGAGGCTGCCGCCTTCGATCTGATCCGCCGAATCGTCGTCCAGCTCCAGATCGATTTCAGCATTCTCGTCGGCTTCGTGTTCAGTCGCCTCGACCATCTGAACCGAGAACTTGCGATCGATGCGGACCGGCAGGGGCTCCAGCGTCAGCCCGCAGGTCTGAACCGCGTCGGCCATGACCCGCCCGTCCAGACGCCAGCCCGACACGGTCGGGACCAGGTTGATATCGACCTCGAACATATCGAGCGCCTGAAGGTCCAGGGCGCGGACGATTCGTTTGATCGCTTCCGCATCCGGCTTCAAGCGGCGCTGCACGCCCGCGCCGATGTGGTGAAGCCTCAGCGGCTCGCTATAGGGCAAGGGAGGAAGGTCGTTCATGCGATGATCTCCGCCCAGGCCGGAGCCTTGGACACGGTTTCAAACGACTGCGCCGTCAGGTTCTGACGCGAGGCCACGGCGTAACGCGCCAGGGCGCGTCCGGTCTCCGCGTCGGCGCTTTCATAGATGTTCTTGGCCAGGGAGGCGGCCAGGGCGTCGACGTCCTCGGCGCGCAGCGGGCCTTCATAGGCGTTCATGCGGCCATACAGGGACTCGCCCAGCTTGCGCATCTTCTTGCCGACCGAGACGTCGCCGACGCCCAGTTCGCGCAGGGTGTTGTCCAGCGAAGAGATATAGGTGTCGAACAGCTTCTGGGCCGCGACCTCGCCGCGCTCGCCGTCCTGCTTGAGCCGCAGGAACAGAATCAGCACGTGCAGGGTGTAGAGCTCGAAACGGGCGTCGATCCGGTCCGCCACGCCCAGGGCGGTGTAAAAAGCCGGCTGACGGGCCTGTTCGACCGCAACGGCATACAGGGCGTCGCCCTGGCGCTCATCGGGTCGTTGTCGGAAGAGTTTTCTAAGCATGAGCAACAGCCCCTTTTTCGCCGCGCCGTTGCACTAGGACGCAGCGCCGGTTAGGTCAAAGACCTTGTTATGCTGAGGCGGACGCGGATGCCCCGAATTACACCGATCTTCGCTGCTGTTGCGCTGGCCGCCGCTGCAGGCGCCTGTGCGCCGACCGTCGCCACCCAGGGCTTCCAGGCGATCGACGCCAAGCCTCAGGATGTCGTGGCCGGAACCGACACCAAGGAAACCGTCCTGGCGCGTCTGGGTTCGCCCTCGACGACCTCGACCTTCGAACCGGAAAGCGTCTGGTACTACCTGACCCAGACGACCGAGCGTTACACCTACAACAAGCCGCAGGTGTCGCAGCGCACGGTGACTGAGATCACCTTCGACAAGGCCGACGGCAAGGTCGCCGCCGTGCGCACCCTCAGCCTGGCTGACGGTCGCGAAGTCGCCATGGAGCGTCGCGAGACCCCGACGCGCGGTCGCCAGCTGACGATTCTGGAGCAGCTGCTGGGCAACGTCGGCCGTGGCCAACTGCCCCGCACCGAAGACGACGTCCCCGGCCAGCGCCGCCCGGACTAGGCCTCTGCGGCCACAAAAGATCAGGCCCCGGAGAGCAATCTCCGGGGCCTTTTTTGTTAGACGATCTTCCCGCTCGCCAGCACCGCCAGCAGCAGAAGCGCCACGATGTTGGTGATCTTGATCATCGGGTTCACCGCCGGACCAGAGGTGTCCTTGTAGGGATCGCCCACAGTGTCGCCGGTGACGGCGGCCTTGTGCGCTTCCGAGCCCTTGCCGTGGACCACGCCGTTCTTGTCGGTGAAGCCCTCCTCGATCAGCTTCTTGGCGTTGTCCCAGGCCCCGCCGCCGGAGGTCATCGAGATGGCCACAAACAGGCCGGTCACGATCACCCCCATCAGCATGGCGCCCAGGGCGGCGAAGGCGTTGGCCTTGTCCGGCTGGATGAACAGCACCACCACGAACAGGACGATCGGCGACAGCACCGGAAGCAGGCTGGGCACGATCATCTCGCGGATGGCCGCACTGGTCAGGATGTCCACGGCCTTGCCGTATTCGGGCTTGGTCTCGAACGTCATGATGCCTGGGTTCTCGCGGAACTGACGGCGCACCTCGGCCACGACGGCCTCGGCGGCGCGTCCCACCGCCGTCATCGACATCCCGCCGAACAGGAAGGGCAGCGCCCCGCCGAACAACAGGCCGACCACGACATAGGGGTTGGACAGGTCAAAGGCGACCGCGCCCAGTCCGTAGAAGAAGCTACCCGGCGTCGCCTCAGCCGCAAAGTGCTTCAGGTCTTCGACATAGGCGGCGAACAGGACCAGCGCGCCCAGGCCCGCCGAACCGATGGCGTAGCCCTTGGTCACGGCCTTGGTGGTGTTACCCACCGCGTCCAGGGCGTCGGTCGAGACGCGGACTTCGGACGGCAGACCCGCCATCTCGGCGATGCCGCCGGCGTTGTCGGTGACGGGTCCAAAGGCGTCCAGCGCCACGATCATCCCCGCCACGCCCAGCATGGTCGTGGTGGCGATGGCGATGCCGAACAGGCCCGCCAGCTGGAAGGCCGCGATGATGCCGACGATGATGGTCAGCGCCGGCAGAGCAGTGGATTCCAGAGACACCGCCAGGCCCTGGATCACATTGGTGCCGTGCCCCGAGACCGAGGCGTTGGCCACCGACTTCACCGGGCGGAAGCCGGTGCCGGTGTAGTATTCGGTGACGACCACGATGGCCGCCGTGACCAGCAGTCCGACGACGCCGGCCCAGAACAGGTTCATGGGCTGGATCAGCAGCCCGCTAGAGGTCTCTACCGCGCCCGGCACCAGCTGGTTGATGACCCACCAGACGGCGATGACAGACAGGACCCCCGTGACGATCAGGCCCTGATACAGGGCGCCCATGATGTTGCCGCCCTTGCCCAGTCGGACAAAGAAGGAGCCGATGATCGAGGTCACGATGCAGATGCCGCAGATCGCCAGCGGCAGCAGCATCATTACTTCGACATAGGGCTGATCGCGGAAGAAGATGGCCGCCAGGACCATCGTCGCCACGGTCGTGACGGCATAGGTCTCGAACAGGTCGGCGGCCATGCCGGCGCAGTCGCCGACGTTGTCGCCCACGTTGTCGGCGATGGTGGCGGCGTTGCGGGGATCGTCCTCGGGGATGCCGGCCTCGACCTTGCCCACCATGTCGCCGCCCACGTCGGCGCCCTTGGTGAAGATGCCGCCGCCCAGTCGCGCGAAGATGGAGATCAGCGAGGCGCCGAAGCCAAGGGCCACCAGGCCGTCGACGACCGTGCGGCTGGTGGATTCAAACCCCATGCCCTGGGTCATGAAGGCGTAGTAGCCCGACACGCCCAAGAGGGCGCCGCCCGCCACGAACATCCCCGTGATGGCGCCGGAACGGAAGGCCAGGTCCAGCCCCTTGGCCAGACTTTCAGACGCCGCCTGGGCCGTGCGCACATTGGCCCGCACCGAAATCAGCATCCCGGCGAAACCGGCCGCGCCTGACAGCACCGCCCCGATCAGGAACCCGAGCGCAGCCCAGGGCCCGATAAGCAAAAAGGCCGCGACCAAGATCACGACCCCCACCATACCAATCGTTATGTACTGACGCTTCAGATAGGCTGACGCCCCTTCCTGGATCGCCGCGGCGATCTCTCGCATCCTGTCGTTACCTGTGCCGGCCTTCATCAGGACCGCAGTCTGGACGGCGCCGTAGAGCACCCCCAGTACGCCGGCCGCAATGACCAGCCATAGATAGTTCGTCATGGCGTTTCCAAGCCCTTGTGCAACAAGCACACGGATCCTTGGCGCGGGCGGGCGTTTCGCCTCGTCTCCGCCTTCCGGTCCCCCCGTGCGCCTACGAACGCAGCCTTACGTCCCCCGGGAATTGCGGCTCAACTGTGTCAAAAGCCTCGCCGTGAAGCAACAGCGGTTTCTAAAGGCTGATTTCAGACGCCCTGCATGCCCGTGCGGCGGCGCGGCGTCTGGCTGACGACCTCGACGCGGGTCACGGCGCCGCGCCCGACCAGGGTCGCAGCCGATCGGATCAGGCTGGCGCTCAGGGCCGCCGTATCCAGCGCCACCCAGGTGTCCGGCAGGACGAAGGGCGTGCGATGCCCCGCGCGGACCAGGGCGTCCCGCAGATGGGCCTCCTTAGCCCGCACCGCCTCGACCGTGTGGCCCGGCCCCAGATGCAGCTTCAGCACGATGAAGACGTAGTTGCGCACCCGCCCGTCGCTGATGACCGGCAAGCCCATGCCGGGCAGGTTCATGACGGCGGCGGCGGGCTCCGCCTTGTCCGACGCGCCGGCCGTCCCCGCAACGGCCGTTGCGGTCAGAAGGGCTCCAGCCTGGATCAAGGCGCGACGTTGCATGAGACTCACCCTGCCCGGTTCCGGTTAGGATTCCGTTGCCTAGTCGTGGGTCCAGCCGATCCGGGTCGGGGTGATTTCCTGTCCGAGGTGACGCACGATCACCCCCTTGCCCTCGACTACACGGCCGATACGGGTCAGGCGCAGGTGGCGGCGTTCCGCCTCGCGGCGCAGGGCTTTCTCGGCGCCCGCCGGAACGGTCAGGACGATCTCGTAGTCGTCGCCGCCCGTGGCCAGCAGCTCCAGCGCGCCTTGCGGGTCCACGCGACTGTCCAGCCAGGCCTGGGCCGCCGCCGACAGGGGCAGGACCTCAAGATCAAGCTCCATGCCCACGCGGCTGGCCTCGGCGATATGGCCGGCGTCGGCCAGCAGGCCGTCGGAGACGTCGGCGCTGGCGGTGGCCAGGCCGCGCACGACGGCGGCGAACTCGACGCGCGGCATGGGGGTGCGATAGGCGGCCTCCAGCGCGTCCATGCGCTCGGGCTCCAGCGACAGGGCACCTTGCGCCGCCTGAAGCCCCAGCCAGCCGTCGCCGATGGCGCCGGTGACAAAGACCAGGTCGCCCGGTCTCGCCCCGCCCCGGCTGACGGTCGAGGAGGACGGCGCCCAGCCCAGCAGGGTAGCGGAGAAGCTGGCAGGCCCCGGCGTCTTGACCGTGTCGCCGCCCAGCAGCGAAATGTCGAAGATAGCCTGGTCGCGCCGCAGCCCGGCGACAAAGGCCTCGCGCTCGGGCCAGCCGCAGCGCTCGGACCAGTGGCAGGCCAGCAGATAGCCGAAAGGCTCGGCCCCCTTGGCCGCCAGGTCGGACAGGTTCACCCGCAGCAGCTTCTGCGCCACCGTGTCCAGCGGGTCGTCGGGCAGGAAGTGGACGCCCTCAATGATGGCGTCCTTGGTCAGGATCAGGTCATAGCCCGGTCGCGAGGGCAGCACGGCCACGTCGTCGGCCAGCCCCCTCGCCCATTCCGGGTGGGCCAGCGGCTTCAGAAGCCGCTGGATGGTCTCGAATTCGCCAGCGACGTCAATCGCGGGCATCGCGCGCCACGCCGTCGAGCGCCGCGTTCACGAACTTCGCCTCTGCCTCGTCGAAGAAGGCCTTGGCCAGCTCGACATACTCGTCGATGACGATCTCACGCGGCACGTCGGGCTTGGACTTCAACTCCCAGGCGCCGCAACGCAGCAGGGCGCGCAGGGTGGCGTCCAGACGTTCCAGCCGCCAGTTGGAAGCCAGACGCGCCTTGACCGCCTCGTCGATGTCGCGCTGGTCCTCGACCACGCCGTGGACGATGTCCGAGAACCATTGCTCGTCGGCCTCGGCCAGGGGGGCGCCGTCGATGTCGCCGTCGAAGCGGTGATCGCGGAATTCCTTGACGATGACGTCCACGCCCTCGCCCGCCAGTTCCATCTGATACAGGGCCTGGACGGCGGCCAGACGGGCGACCGTGCGGGCGCGACGCTGACGGCTGGTCAGTTGCGGCTCGGCGCGGGCTTTGTCGGCCTCGGCCAGCTGAGCCATGACTTCGGCGACGGTGGCCGGGGTGGGTTTGGTCGATTCGGTCACGAGGCCAGTCCTCCGCGCAGGCGCTTGCGCAGCGCGATCAGGTCCAGACAGGCGCGAGCGGCGCCGCCGCCCTTGTCGCCTTCGCTCATCCGGGCGCGGGCCCAGGTCTGTTCTTCGTCCTCGGTCGTCAGGATGCCGTTGCCGATGGCCAGACCCTTGAGGCCCAGGTGCATCAAGCCGGCAGCCGACTGATCCGAGACGATCTCGAAGTGATAGGTCTCGCCCCGGATGATGCAGCCGAGCGCGACATAGCCGTCATAGCGCGGCGCGGTCGGGTAGCGACCGGCTTCCTCGGCCAGGGCGATGGCGGTCGGAACCTCCAGGGCGCCGGGCACGGTGACGACGTCGAACTGCACGCCTTGCGCACGCAGGGCGTCCTTGGCCCCTTCCAGAAGGGCGTCGGCCAGATCGTCGTAGTAACGCGCCTCGACGATCAGGACGCGGGTGGGGTCGTTCAGGATTGGTCTTCTCCGTCCATGTCGCGCCAGCCCACGATGCGCAGGCCGTAGCCTTCAAGCGCCGTCGGATTGGGCCGCGTCGAGCTCATCACGATCATATCTTTGACGCCGAGGTCGAGCAGAATCTGGGCGCCGACACCATAGGCTTTCAGCGAACGATCCACCGCAGTCGGCTTGTCCGCCCCGCCCAGGCGCTCGGCCAGGCCATGCAGGCCCGGGTCGCGCAGGAAAACGACGACGCCGGGACCGTCGCTGGCGGCCAGGGCCTGCATCGCCTTGGGAATATAGTTCTGGCGCGCCTCGACATGGCCCAGCAGGTCGGCGGCGAAGTCGATCTGGTGCATGCGCACCACGGTCGGCTTGGTCGGGTCGATGTCGCCGCGCACCAGGGCGATGTGTTCGGCGCCCTCGATGGTGTTGCGATACAGGATCAGCTTGAACGGCCCGCCGTGGACGCTCTCGAACGGCGTCTCCAGCACCCGCTCGACAAAGCGCTCGGTGCGGCGGCGATAGGCGATCAGGTCGGCGATGGTGCCGATCTTCAGCCCATGCAGTTGGGCGAAGGCGATGAGATCGGGCATCCGCGCCATCTCGCCATCGTCCTTGATGATCTCGCAGATCACGCCTGACGGATTCAGGCCGGCCATGCGGCTGATGTCGACGGCGGCCTCGGTGTGGCCGGCGCGGACCAGAACGCCGCCGTCGCGCGCGACCAGCGGGAAGATGTGACCGGGCGAGACGATGTCGTCCACGCCGCGCGTCGGATCGGTCGCAACCTGAATCGTATGCGAACGGTCAGCGGCGGAGATGCCCGTGGTCACGCCTTCCTTGGCCTCGATCGAGACGGTGAAGGCGGTCTTCATGCTCTCGCGATTATCGGCGGCCATCGGCGGGAGGCGCAGCTGTCGAGCGCGGTCGCCGGTCACGGCCAGGCAAACCAGGCCGCGCGCATAGCGGATCATGAAGTTGATCTGATCCGGCGTGGCGAACTGGGCCGGAATGACGATGTCGCCCTCGTTCTCGCGATCCTCGGCGTCCACAAGGATATAGGGGCGGCCGTTGCGGGCGTCCTCGAGAATGTCCTCGATCGAGCTGATCGGACTGTCGGTATTGTAGACGGCCAGTTTCATCATGCGGTCTCCTGCCACCGCGCGAGGTAGCGCGCCAGCATGTCGATCTCCAGGTTGACCTTGTCGCCGACCTTCAGGCCGCCGAGCGTGGTCGCATCCCACGTATGCGGAATGATGTTCAAGTCGAAGCGGCGCTCTTGCACCCCATTCACCGTCAGGGAAACCCCATCGACGGTGATTGAGCCCTTCGGCGCGATAAAACGGTGCAGAGGCGCCGGCGCCTCGACCACGATGCGGTGCGATCCGCCCTCGGGTGTGATCGAGATCACCTCGCCCAGACCGTCGACGTGGCCCGAGACGATGTGGCCGCCCAGTTCGTCGCCCAGTTTCGCGGCGCGTTCCAGATTGACGCGGGTGTTCTCGGTCCAGTCGCCCAGCTTGGTCTTGGACAGGGTTTCGCCCGACACCTCGACGGCGAACCAGCCTTCACCCTTCTCCGTCACGGTCAGGCAGCAGCCCGCGTGGCTGATGGAGGCGCCCAGGTCGATGGTCGCCGTGTCCCACACGGTTTCGATCTCATAGCGACGGTCGCGGTCGGTGTGGCGGACGCTGCGGACGCGGCCGATGTCGGTGACGATGCCGGTGAACATGAAAGCTCCGGTCCCTTCGGACCCAAAAAACAGAGTCTAATTAGTCTAATTCGTCTGAAATCAGCCGTCGAAGCGCGCGTAGCGTTCCCACAGGTCGTCTCCGACAGGCTCGACGCCCAGACGACGGAACTTGGGGGCGTCGGCCAGCTTTGCAAGCGCCAGGGAGGCGACGCAGGGCCGCCCCTCCCCGCCCAGCAAGATCGGGGCGCGGAACCACTCGATGACGTCCACCACGCCGGCCTGCAGAAAGGAGGCAGCGACACGCCCCCCGCCCTCGATCAGCAGGGAACCGACGCCGCGCGCGGTCAGGACCTCCAGCACGGCGGAGATGGCGGGGCGACCGTCGTCTGCGGCGACCGCGACGACGTCAGCCTGGCCGATGGGGTGAACAGCCCCTGCTGTCAAAATCAGCGTGTTCCCGCTGGCGACCTTGGCCGTCGCGGGGGTGCGAAGGCGGCTGTCGAGGACGACGCGCAGCGGATTCCCCTCTTTCCTCCCCACCTGTGGGGAGGGGGACCACGAAGTGGTGGAGGGGGCGGCGGAAACGGCGGACGTTGTGTCGCCCCCTCCGTCTCGTTCGCTTCGCGACCGATCCACCTCCCCATTCGCTCCGCGAACAGGGAGGAGTCTGACCGTCAGTTCGGGATCGTCGGCCAGCACCGTCTCGACGCCGACCAGGATGGCGTCATGGGTCGCGCGCAGGCGGTGGCCCTGTTGGCGGGCTTCAGGCCCGGTGATCCACTGGCTCTCGCCCGAGGCCGTGGCGATGCGGCCGTCCAGCGAGGTCGCCAGCTTCAAGGTGACGCGCGGGCGCATCACGCCTTGCCGGAATCGTCGGAGCTCCCGTCAAAACCCTCAGCGCCGAGGAATTTGGCGAAGTCGTCGGTATGGCGGAAGTCCTTGTAGACCGAGGCGTAGCGGACGTAGGCGACCTCATCGACCGATTTCAGCGCCTTCATGATGAAGTCGCCGACGATGCTGGACGGGATCTCAGTCTCGCCCAGGCTTTCCAGCTGGCGCACGATGCGGCTGACCAGCAGCTCGACCTGATCGGGCTGCACGGGACGTTTCCTCAGGGCGATGCCCAGCGAGCGTTCCAGCTTGTCGCGGTCGAAGGGGGTGCGGCGGCCGTTCCTTTTCAGGATGACCAGTTCGCGCAGCTGCACCCGCTCAAAGGTGGTGAAGCGCCCGTTGCACTGCGGGCAGGACCGACGGCGGCGGATGGCCGCGCCGTCGTCAGACGGGCGGCTGTCCTTTACCTGGGTGTCGGCGTTGCCGCAGAAGGGGCACTTCATCCAGTCGGTCCCTTAGCGGTAGATCGGGAAGCGCGCGGTCAGTTCGCGCACCTGGGCGGCCACGCCCGCGACGACGGCCGGATCGGCTTCATCGCCGCCGTTCATCGACGAGACGACGTCGGCGATCCAGTGACCGATCTGCTTGAACTCTTCCTCGCCGAAGCCGCGCGTGGTGCCGGCCGGGGTGCCCAGACGGACGCCCGAGGTGACGGTGAAGGGCGCGGTGTCGAACGGCACGCCGTTCTTGTTGCAGGTCATCAGCGCCTTTTCGAGCTCATGCTCGGTGGCCTTGCCGGTCACGCCCTTGGGACGCAGGTCGACCAGGGCCAGGTGGCTGTCGGTGCCGCCCGAGACGATGGCCAGGCCGCGCTCGATCAGGACGCCGGACAGGGCCTGGGCGTTCTTCACGACCTGTTGGGCGTACCCCTTGAACTCGGGCTTCAGCGCCTCGCCGAAGGCCACGGCCTTGGCGGCGATGACATGCTCCAGCGGGCCGCCCTGCAGGCCGGGGAAGACGGCCGAGTTGATCTTCTTACCCAGATCGACGTCGTTGGACAGGATCATGCCGCCGCGCGGACCGCGCAGGGTCTTGTGCGTCGTGGTGGTGACGACGTGGGCGTGCGGCACCGGGTCAGGATAGGCGCCGCCCGCGATCAGGCCGGCGTAGTGGGCCATGTCGACCATCAGATAGGCGCCGACGCTGTCAGCGATCTCGCGGAAACGCTTGAAGTCGATGTGGCGGCTGTAGGCCGAGGCGCCGGCCAGGATCAGCTTGGGCTTCTCCTTCTGGGCCATTTCGGCGACGTGGTCATAGTCGATCAGGTGGGTGTCTTCGGACACCTTGTAGGTGACGGGGCGGAACCACTTCCCCGACTGGTTGGCGGGCGAACCGTGGGTCAGGTGCCCGCCGCAGGCCAGGTCCATGCCCAGGAAGGTGTCGCCGGGCTGCAGCAGGGTGAAGAAGACCGCCTGGTTGGCCTGGGCGCCCGAGTGGGGCTGGACGTTGGCGAAGGCGGCGCCGAACAACTCCTTGGCGCGCTCGCGGGCCAAGTCCTCGATCACGTCCACGAACTCGCAGCCGCCGTAGTAGCGACGGCCCGGATAGCCCTCGGCGTACTTGTTGGTCAGGACGGAGCCTTGCGCGTCCAGCACCGCCTGGGAGACGATGTTTTCAGAAGCGATCAGCTCGATCTGCTCCTGCTGGCGGCCAAGCTCGCCCTGAATGCCCTTGAAGATCGCCGGATCGGCATCAGCAAGGCTCTTGGAGAAGTACGATTCGTGGGTGAAGGCGGTCACTGGCGGGCATCCCGAAGGCTGAAGGCTGAAACGGCGGGACCTATCTAGGCCGCGCCGCCGAACACCACAACATCTAGGGGGTAGAAGCCTTCACGCCCCCGTCATCCCGGAAGCGGCGCAGCCGCTATCCGGGACCGCAGGAAGCACAAACGCGGCGTCTTGGGCGGTCCCGGCTCTCGCTGCGCTTCGGCCGGGATGACGGCGATGGTCAGCGTTGTGACAACGCCCGCTTCAGTTTGGCGATGGCCACGCGTTCGACGGCGCGCGGCTCCAGCGCGGGGCCCATGGCGGACACCTCAATGCCCGTCGCCGTGTGAACGGCGTTGCACTTCACATAGGTCCCGTTGCGCACGAACTCGACGATGACTTCGCCAAGTTCACCGTCCTGCATCAGGCGGCGACCGGCTGTCGGGCCACGTTGCAGTGCGACCAGAGCTTGTCCATCGCGTCGACCAGCTGGTCGATCATGCCGTCGTCATGGTTGGGCGACGGGGTGAAGCGCAGGCGCTCGGTGCCCTTGGGCACGGTCGGGTAGTTGATCGGCTGGACGTAGATGCCGAAATCTTCCAGCAGCATGTCCGAGATCAGCTTGCAGTGGACCGGGTTGCCGACGTGGACCGGAACGATGTGGCTGACGCTGGGCAGGACCGGGATGCCGGCCTGGGTCAGGCGGCGTTTCAGGGTCTCGGCGCGTTCCTGATGGGCGTCGCGCAGTTCGGCGTGGGCCTTCAGGTGACGCACCGAGGCCAGGGCCCCGGCGGTCAGGGCGGGCGGCAGGCTGGTGGTGAAGATGAAGCCCGACGCCCAGCTGCGCACGGCGTCCACGATCACGGCGTCGGCGGCGATGTAGCCGCCCATGACGCCGATGGCCTTGCCCAGGGTGCATTCGACGATGTCGATGCCGTCCAGCAGACCGTCACGCTCGGCGACGCCCGCGCCGGTCGCGCCATACAGGCCGACCGCATGGACTTCGTCCAGATAGGTCATGGCGCCGTACTTCTTGGCCAGGGCGATGGTGCCGGCGATGTCGGCGATGTCGCCGTCCATCGAGTAGACGCTTTCGAAGGCGACCAGCTTGGGCGCAGCCAGCGGCGCGGCGGCCAGCAGTTCTTCGAGGTGTTCCAGGTCGTTGTGGCGGAAGATGTGGCGCGGGCCGCCGCCGTGGCGGATGCCCTCGATCATCGAGGCGTGGTTCAGGGCGTCCGAGAAGATGATCAGGCCGGGCAGGATCTTTTGCAGGGTCGCCAGCGTCGCCTCATTGGCCACATAGCCCGAGGTGAACAGCAGGGCCGCTTCCTTCTGGTGCCAGCTGGCCAGCTCGGCTTCCAGATCGACCGCCGAGCGTGTGGTGCCCGAGATGTTGCGCGTGCCGCCGGCGCCGGCGCCCACGGCGTCGATCTCAGCCTTCATGGCGTCCAGCACCAGGGGATGCTGGCCCATGCCCAGATAGTCGTTAGAACACCAGACCACGACATTCTGTTCGGAGCCGTCGTCGCGGCGGCGAACCGCCTGCGGGAACTGGCCGCGCACGCGCTTCAAATCGGCGAAGACGCGATAGCGCCCTTCGCTGCGGACCTGCTCGACAGAGCTTTGAAAGGCAGACTTATAGTCGAACAAGGCGCTAGTTCTTTCGCTTATACAGCTTTCCGCGCCTAATTGCGCTCGCCGCTCAGCGTTGTCCATGTTCAGGGCCGGACAAAACGTCTCAACCCCTTAATTGATAACGGTTCTCATTTTGAGTTGCCAGCGGTCGTCGGCCCTGCGGGACCTCCCGACCCGACGCGGGCTGTTTGGGTGTGGCCCGCGGTCAAAAGGCTCCGCCTTTTCAGCCCGACGCGGGCTGGCACAGCCCTTTCCTCCCTGTCGCGCAGCGATGGGGAGGTGGATCGGCGCCGCGAAGCGACGAGACGGAGGGGGCCTCGACGGCTGACGTCTGTGCCGCCCCTCCACCGCTACGCGGTCCCCCTCTCCATGAAATGGGGAGGAAAGAGGCGCTTTAGTTCGCCAGCGTATCCAGGCGTCCGCGCAGCATCTGGACCATGGCGGAGAAGTCCTTGCCGCCGTAGCCGAGGCCGTTGAACAGGGCATAGAGGGCCTCAGCCTGAGCGCCGAGCGGGGTGGTGGCGCCGGCCTTGGCGGCGGCGTCCTGGGCCAGTTTCAGGTCCTTCAACATCATGGCGGTGGCGAAGCCGCCTTCGTAGTCGCGATTCGAAGGCGCGGTCGGCACCGGGCCGGCCCAGGGGTAGTAGTTGCTGACGCTCCAGCACTGACCCGAAGATTTCGACGCGATCTCGAAGAAGCGTTCCGGCTCCAGACCCAGCTTCTCGGCCAGGGCGATGGCCTCGCAGGTCCCGACCATGCTGATGCCCAGCAGCATGTTGTTACAGATCTTGGCGGCCTGACCGGCGCCGTGGTCGCCGGCGCGGATGGTGATGCGGCTCATGGGCTCCAGCGCCGGTTCGACGCGAGCGAAGTCGGCCTCGTCGCAGCCGACCATGAAGGCCAGGGTGCCGGCGTCGGCGGCGGCGGTGCCGCCCGAAACGGGGGCGTCGGCGAAGGCGTAGCCCGCCTCCTTGGCCAGACCGGCGACCTTGCGCGCCGTCTCCACGTCGATGGTCGAGCAGTCCAGCAGCAGGGCGGCGGACGGCGCCGCGCCGATGATCTGCTCGGAATAGACGCTCAGCACGTGGGGACCGGCGGGCAGCATGGTGATGACCACCTCGGCGTCCTTCACGGCCTCGGCGACCGAGCTGACCGTGCGGCACCCGGCCTCGGCGGCGCGTTCCAGCGCGGCGGGCGACAGGTCGAAGGCGGCGACGTCATGCCCGGCCTTGGCCTGATTGGCGGCCATGCCGCCGCCCATGTTGCCGAGACCGATGAAGGCGATGCGAGTCATCTGAGCGTTTCCCTTATGGATTTTGCGGCAGGGTTAGCGCCCCCTGCCCCGCTTCGCCAGTCACCAGTTCGACACTCAGCCCGGCTTTTTGAAGCGATAGACGAACTGGTCGGTCTTGCCGCGAATGGCCTCGTCAAAGACGTTCAGGCTGTGGTCGTCCGCCGGGTTGGCGACGGCGGCGGTTTCACCGTCGAAGATGAAGCCGGCGGCCTCGACCTCCTTGCGCAGCTGCGCGCCCTCGATGCGGTGCAGGGTCTCGACGGCGGTGTTGCCGGCGCCGGGCGCGGCCTGGTGATCGATGACCACGAACAGGCCGCCAGGCTTCAGCGCCTTGAAGATGTCGGCGTTCATCTTGGCCACATCCACGCCGAAACGAGGGATGTGGAAGTCGTGGTATTCCTGGCTCATGAAGACCACGTCCAGCGGCTGATCGAAGGCCATGGCGTCCAGGTCGCCGTTGACGCGGCTGACGTTGGGATAGGCGGCGACCAGGGCGTCGGCGCGCGGGTTCTCGCGTTCGGCGGTCTTGTTCGGCACGAAGGCGTAGACGTGGCCGCCCTCGCCCACCACGCGGGCGAACAGGAGGGTGAAGTAGCCGGCGCCGGGGCGGATGTCGGCGACTCGCTGCCCCGGCTGAACCTGGGCGAAGGCGAGGATTTCGGCCGGGTGACGCAGCGGATCGCGAGCGACCTCGTCAGCAGGGCGCAGGGTGTCGGCGACGGCGCTCTGGACCAGAGACGACGGGGCGGTCTGGTCTGTGCTTTGGGCGAGAACCGGCGAACCGGCGAGCATCAGGGCGGACAGGGCGGCGGCGAGCAGGGCGGACTTCATGGGACGACCTCCGAAAAAGCTGGGCGGCATAAGGCGCGAGCTAGAGGCGACTGACAAGCCGCCTCTAGCCTTAATGATCAGCCCGCCGACATCGACGCCGGGGACTGCTTTTCTTTCAGCGTCACCAGTTCCTCGGCCATGGTCGGGTGGACGGCGCAGGTGGCGTCCCACTGGGCCTTGGTCAGGCCGGCCTTCACGGCGATGGCGGCCAACTGGATCATTTCCGGGCTTTCCGGGCCGACGATGTGGACGCCGACGACGCGCTGGCTGTCGGCGTCGACCACCAGCTTCATCAGCACACGCTCGTCCGAGCCGGTGAAGGCGTACTTCATCGGCCGGAAGCGGGTCACATAGACGTCCACTTCGCCGGAACAGGCGCGGCGCGCGTCATGCTCGGTCAGGCCGACAACGCCGACCGGGGGCTGGCTGAAGACCGCGCTGGCGACGGCTTCGTAGTCGAAGTGCTGAGGATTGTTCTTGTAGACCGTCTCGTGGAAGGCGACGGCTTCGCGAATGGCGACGGGGGTCAGGTTCATGCGGTCGGTCACGTCGCCGATGGCCCAGATGTTGTCGGCCGAAGTCTTCGAATAGTCATCGACCTTGATCGCGCCCTGGTCGTTCAGCTCGACACCCGCCTTCTCCAGCCCCAGGTCCTTGACGTGGGGGACCCGGCCGGTGGCGAACATGACCACGTCGGTTTCCAGCGTCATGCCGTTTTCCAGATGGTTGACCAGGCCGGTTTCGGTTTTCTCGATCGAGGCGTGCTGGCAGCCCAGGATGACCTTGACGCCGCGCTTCTCGATCTCGCCTGCCAGATGGGCGCGCACGTCGTCGTCGAAACCGCGCAGGATGTTGGGGCCGCGATAGATCAGGGTCGTCTCGACGCCGAGACCGGCGAAGATGCCCGCGAACTCGACCGCGATATAGCCGCCGCCTGCGATCAGAATACGCTTGGGCAGTTCCGGCAGGTGGAAGGCTTCTTCGGAGGTGATGGCGTGTTCGATGCCCGGCAGGTCCTCGGGCTTCCATGGACGGCCGCCGGTGGCGATCAGGATCTTCTCGGCGGTGAAGGTCTGGTTCTTGCCGACAATCTCGACGGTGTGGGCGTCCTTCATCACGGCGCGGCCGTGGACCAGATCAACGCCCGCCTTGCCCAGGTTGGCGGCGTAGATGCCCGACAGGCGCGCGATCTCGACATCCTTGGCCTGCAGGAAGGTCGGCCAATCGAACTTCGCATTGTCAAAGGACCAGCCATAGCCCTCGGCGATCTCCAGGGCGTGGCTGACCTCGGAAGCCATGACCATGAACTTCTTGGGCACGCAGCCGCGAATGACGCAGGTGCCGCCGACGCGATACTCCTCGGCCACGGCCACCTTCTTGCCGCCCAAGGCGGTCAGGCGCGCCGCGCGCACCCCGCCTGAACCGGCGCCGATGACGAAGAGGTCGTAGTCGTACTGGGTCATCGAGGGCTCCGGGAATGGACTCGAAAAGATGAGTCCAATTCGTCTGAATCGTCTGAAATCTGTGCGGCTGAACCGCAGCGCTGACCCGACTTAGGCGCCGGGGCGCGAGGGGGCAAGGCGATCCCGCGCTTCCGTCATCCCGGAAGCGGCGCAGCCGCTATCCGGGACCGCAAGAAACGCTGAAGCTCGTGTTTGTGGCGGTCCCGGCTCTGCGCCTCGCGAAGCGAGGCTTCGGCCGGGATGACGGAGGGCTTAGGGATTGATCGTCTCGAACCCTTCGTCCGTGCCGATGATGGCCAGGTCTGTCAGGTCGAGGAAGAGGCCGTGCTCGACGACGCCGGTCAGGCTCTTGAGGTCGGCGGCGAGGCGGGCGGGGTCTTTGATGACCTTGCAGGCCGCATCGTAGATCAGGTTGCCGCCGTCGGTGCGGATCAGGCCTCGGTCGGCCTGACGGACGCGGGCGGGCATGGGGATGTCGTGGTCGGCCAGGACGTCGGCGATGCGGTTGGCGGTCGTCTTGTGACCGAAGGCGACGACCTCGATCGGCAGGGGGAAGGTCCCCAAAACCGGCACGACCTTGGCCGCGTCGGCGATGCAGATGCAGCGTTCAGACGCCTCCCACACCAGCTTCTCGCGCAGCAGGGCCGCGCCGCCGCCCTTGATGAGGGCGAGGCCCGGGCCGATCTCGTCGGCGCCGTCGACGGTCAGGTCGATGCGCGGGGTGTCCTCCAGCGTCGACAGGGTCAGGCCCAGCTCGCGCGCCAGATCGGCCGTGCGTTCGGATGTCGGGACGCAGCGCAGGTCCGGCAGGTTACGCGCCGCCAGCGCCTTGACGAACCAGGCGGCGGTGGAGCCGGTGCCCAGCCCGACGACCATGCCGGCCTCGACATAGGCGGCGGCGGCTTCGCCGGCGTTCTTCTTCTGTAGGTCGCTCATTGGGATTTCGCCGCCTTCTTTGCGCGCATCGTGTCCATGAAACGGGCGGCCCAGCCCGACTTGGTCGTCTGTTCGGCGCGGCCGAGCGCCAGATCGCCGGGCGCGACGCCCTTTGTCACCACCGAACCAGAGCCGACCATGGCGCCCGCGCCGATAACGACAGGGGCCACCAGCGACGAGTTCGAGCCGACGAAGGCCCCCTCGCCCACCGTAGTCCGGTGTTTGAAGAAGCCGTCATAGTTACAGAAGATGGTGCCGGCGCCGATGTTGGCTTTCGCGCCCACATGGCCGTCGCCGAGGTAGGCCAGATGGTTGGCCTTGGCCCCCGCGTCCATGCGGACGTTCTTGACCTCGACGAAGTTGCCGACCTTGACGCCCTCGCCCAGGTCCGCGCCGGGGCGCAGGCGGGCGTAGGGGCCGACCTCGGCCTTGGTCGCGACCTTGGCGCCCTCGATGTGGCTGAAGCTGCGGATGCGCGCACCCTCGGCCACAACCGCGCCGGGGCCGAAGACGACGAAGGGCTCGATGGTCGTGCCGGCGCCGACTTCAGTATCCCAGGCGAAGTGGACGGTGTCGGGAGCCGACATGGTAACGCCCGCCGCCAGGAAATGTTCGCGCTGGGTCGACTGGAACAGGGCCTCGGCCTGGGCCAGTTCGCCTTGCGCGTTCACGCCCATGACCGAGTCTTCGGCGGCGAAGACGGCGCGGGTCGGGGCGCCGCGCTTGCGGGCCAGCTCGACCACGTCGGTCAGGTAGTATTCGCCCTTGGCGTTGTCGTTCCGAACCTCGGCCAGCAGGTCGAACAGCAGGCCGACCGGGGCGGCCATGACGCCGGAGTTGCAGGCGGTGATCGCCAGAACATCCTCGGACGCCTCCTTGGCCTCGGTGATAGCGAGCAGGTCGTCACCGTCGAGGATCAGACGGCCGTAGGCGCCGGGGTCGCGGGCCTCGAAGCCGATGACGGTGACGCCTTCATGCACGCCTTCGTGTGTTTCAGCGAAGAGCGGCTCGATGTCGGCGGCCTTCAGCAGGGGGACATCGCCATAGGTCACGACCACATGGCCGATGAAGTCGCCCAGCACAGCCTCGGCGGCGCGGACGGCGTGGCCAGTGCCGAGCGGCGGGTCCTGAACGGCGATGGAGTCCTCGCCCAGACGGCGCACGACGTGGTGGCGGACTTCCGGCGAATGGGCGCCGACGACGACGACGATGCGCTCGCAGCCCAGGGCCTCGGCGGCGTCGATGGCATGATCCAGCATGGCGCGCTGGCCCACCGGGTGCAGCACCTTGGGCAACGGGGACTTCATCCGCGTTCCTTGGCCTGCGGCAAGGATGATGGCGGCGCGAGGATGGTGTGCGGTCATGAATCGATCCGGCGGCTTGTCGTCCTGCGCGATCTAGCCCATTGCCGGGGCCTGCGCGAGCCGGGAGACGACATGAGCATCGAACGCGATCTGGAAGGCTGGACCATCGCCTTCGACCTGGACGGGACCCTGGTGGACTCGGCGCCCGATCTGATCGGCACGCTGAACCGGATGCTGGCGCAGTACGAACTGCCGCCGACGCCCCTGTCCTCGGCCCGGCATCTGGTCGGGCATGGGGCCATGGCCCTGCTGCGCCACGGCTTCATGGAGGCGGGCGCCGCCTGGGACGAGGCCCATGCGCCCGGCCTGTTCGACCGCTTCATCGAGGACTACCTGGCCCACATCGCCGACGAGAGCACCGTGTTTGACGGCGTGGTCCCGGCGCTGGAGCGGTTGGCCGCGCGGGGGGCCATCCTCTGCGTGGCGACTAACAAGCGCACAGACCTGGCGGTCGCCCTGATCGAGGCGCTGGACCTGACCAAGCATTTCGCCTTCATCGCCGGGCCGGATGCGGTGTCGGCGCGCAAGCCGAGCGGGGCGCATATCCATGAGGCGGTGCAGAAGGCGGGCGGCGATCCGGCGCGCTGCGTCATGGTCGGCGACAGCACGACGGACACCAAGGCGGCCAAGGATGCGGGCGTGGCCTGCATCGTCGTCGGCTTCGGTTACAACGACGTGCCGCGCGACGCGCTGGGCGGGGATGTGGTGATCGACCACTACGACGGGTTCGAGGCGGCGCTGGCCGAGGTGATGTTCGGCTGATCTTCCTTCTCCCCTTGTGGGAGAAGGTGGCTGGCGGAGCCAGACGGATGAGGGGTTGCGGGACGCTGAACTCGCCGCCTTCATCCGCCGTGGCGAGACCCCTCATCCGGCCCTGGCGGGCCACCTTCTCCCGCAAGGGGAGAAGGAAAAACTATCGAACGCTTTAGAACTTCTACGCCCTATCTGCGCCTGTCGCGGTTGCCGTCCGCCCGCACGAGAAACACATAGACCGACCGCTCCTCCCCAAAGGTCGTCATGTTTCGTCGCTTCTTCGCTATCCCGCTCTGGCAGCGCACCGCCGCCGGTTTCGCCCTGGGCATCATCGCCGGCCTGATCCTGCGCGAGCAGGCCGTGGTCTGGTTGCAGCCGATCGGCGATGTCTATCTGAACCTGATCCGCATGGTGGTCGCGCCCCTGGTGCTGTTCACCATCGCCAGCTCCATCGCCAAACTGGGCGAAGGGGTCGGGGCGGTGCGGCTGGGGGTGCGGACCCTGGTCTGGTTCGCGATCACCTCGCTGCTGGCGGTGCTGGTCGGGTTTGCGTTCGGGCATCTGATCAATCCGGGGCTGGGCCTGTCGAACCTGCCGCTGGGCGAGGTGCGCGAGCGGGTGATTCCGACGCCTCTGGACGTCCTGCTGGGCATCGTGCCGACCAATCCCTTTGCGGCGTTGAGCGAGGGCAAGGTGCTGCAGATCATCTTCTTCTCGGCGCTGGTCGGCGCGGCGCTGGTGGCGTTGGGCGACCGGGCGCAGACGGCGCGGCGGCTGGTAGACGAAGGGGCGGCCCTGGTCTTCCGCATCACCCGCTGGGTGATCCAGCTGACGCCGTTCGGGGTGTTCGGCCTGATCGGCTCGGTCGTCGGCGGTTATGGCTGGGAGGCCCTGCTGCCGCTGGGCAAGTTCATCTTCGCCATCTATGCGGCCTGCCTGTTCCATATCCTGATCGTCTATTCGGGCTTGCTGAAGCTCCACGGCCTGAAGATCCGCAGCTTCTTCCGCGGAGCCTTCGCGGCCCAGCAAACAGCCTTCGCCACCTCGTCGTCGCTGGGCACCCTGCCGATCACCCTGCGCCAGACGGTCGAGCGTCTGGGCGTGCCGCAGGCCTATGCCGCCTTCGCCGTGCCCCTGGGCGCCAATGTGAAGATGGACGGTTGCGGCGCCATCTATCCGGCCATCGCCTCGATCTTCATCGCCCAGTATTTCAGCATCGACCTGAGCCTGACCCAGTACGTCCTGATCGGCCTGACGGCGGTGCTGGGGTCGCTGGGGACGGCGGGCGTCCCCGGCACCTCCATCGTCATGCTGACCCTGACCCTGTCGACGGCGGGCCTGCCGCTGGAAGGCATCGGCTATATCGTCGCCATCGACCGGATCATCGACATGATGCGCACGGCCACCAATGTCACCGGCCAGATGCTGGTCCCCGTTCTGGTGGCCAAGGAGGAAGGCATCCTGAACGAGGACATCTATAACGGTCACGTCGCCTGGCTGCCGGGCGATCCCGAGGCGGAAACGCCGGAAGGGGTCCGCGCCGCCGGTATTTGATCAAAGAGGCTTGCCGTCGCCGGAATCGCGGGCTACATCGCGCCTCCCGACGGCCCAAGCCTTTCTGATTTGGTCGTTACTGCGCTGGACGCGTAGCTCAGCGGGAGAGCACCTCGTTCACACCGAGGGGGTCACAGGTTCAATCCCTGTCGCGTCCACCATTTTCCTTGAATATTTTCATGCACATGCAAGCGCCCTGCTCCGCGCGGCCAGCCGAAGCCTTGTGGCCTGGACGGTAGTCGGATGGGTGAAGCTCACGCCTGGCCTGAAGCGAGGGATGGGGCATTGGGAAGATCAGCGGCGACACGTTTAAGAACCTGCGGCTGCGGCGGCCGGAACCATTCCGGGCTCCCGCCCCCTTTGAAGGTCTGTAGAGCCGCGCATTCTAGCGCGAGCGACATACCTCAGTTCCCGAGTAGACACGCATGAACCGTCCCACCGACACCTCGACCTCTCTTCGTGTTCTTGAACAGGAGGCGGAGAGGATGGCCAGGCTCTCGCCCTTCGCCGCTGATCGCGACCGATTCAATCGGATCGCCCTCCGCTACCGCGAAGAGGCGGCAAGACGGGACAAGGAGGTCTCCCCTCCCTCGTCCTAGCCTCATCCCTGTGCGACACCTGATCCATGAGTGATGAACGCAAACAGAAACTGGCCGGCGAGCGCGCCGAACTCTACGCCCCGGCGCCTACGGGCGGATCGACCATGGCCGGCCTCTGCGCCGGTACGGTGAGCCTGCTCGGCGTCTTCGTGGTTTCAGGCTTCTATGGACATGACGCCAAGGACCATCTGGTGCTGACCGCCGTCGCCACGGCGGTCGGCTTCCTTGCCGGTGTGATCGGCTACAAGAAAGTGGCTCGCGCAAACCGTCGCGCGGTCCGGACAGAGCGGCAGGCCATCGACGACGGCAAATAGTGAAGTCGTAAGCCGCCCAAGGATCTAACGAAAGTCGGCCAAAAAACCAGGCTCGCGATCCGACCGTGCGTTCACGTCGTCGGTCTTACCGTTCTCGATTACCGAAGGCTTGCTGGCCGGGCGGCGGCCGTGAAAAGCAGCCAGAGCGCGATCAAAACAAAAACGGGCTATCTGCGCGACGGCCAAGCCCCGTTCTCGCCTACAACCCTGGCGCGCCTTCCGGTCCGGTTTCAAACCTGTGGCGCCCTTTGCCGTCTCGGGCGTTGATCAGCTTCACCGGAGGCAACCTTGATCAACAGACCAGGCCCGAAATCAGTCCGTCAATCCTTGCGGGCGGGCGCGACCTCCGTCTGGCGTGTGGCGAAAACTCGGGCGGACAGGCTAAGGGCCTACGTCGTCGCCGAAGACCCTGCCTGGCTGGCGTTTCGACATCCGGGAAGGCCGGAGGCCGTCGCGGCGGGGATAACCCTGGCCCTGGCGGTCGGTTTTCTGTTGTTCCTGGTTCTGTTCGACTGGAACTGGCTGCGCGGACCGATCAGCCGCGCGGCGTCGGCCTCGACCGGCCGCGCGGTCCTGCTGAACGGCGATCTGGATGTCAGGCTGTTCAGCTGGACCCCGTCAGCCACGGTGCGCCGGCTCAGTATCGGCGGCCCCGCCTGGGCGCGCGGTCAAAATACGGCCGAGGTCGAACAGCTGGACGTCTCGGTTCGGTTGCGTCGGCTGTTCTTGGGCCAGGTGGAGGTGTCATCCCTGACCATGACGCGCCCGACGGTTCATCTGATCGTGGATGCGGAGGGCCGGCGCAGCTGGGACCTGAAACCGGATCGGCCCGACGACGGTCGCGGGGCGAAACTGCCGGTCATCCAGCGCCTGGTCATCAAGGACGGCCGCCTGACGCTGGACGAACAGCGGCGCGGCATGAAGCTCGACGCCATGGTCGCCGCGCGCGAGGCGCGGTCTCCCGAGGAGGGTGAAAGCGGTTTCCAGCTTGACGGCAAGGGGACGATGAACGGCGCGCCGCTCACCCTTCGCGTCACGGGCGGCCCCTTCGTCAATATCCGCCGCGACCGGCCCTACGCCTTCACCGCCGATCTGTCAGGGGCCGGGTCGAGACTGAAGGCAGAGGGCGCCGTCACTCGCCCCTTCGACCTTGGGCGTTTCAACGCCGTGCTGGAACTGGAAGGACAGGACCTGGCCGACCTCTATCTGCTGACGGGCATCACCACGCCGAACACGCCGCCCTACAGATTGAGCGGCCGCCTGAGCCGCGACGGCGCCCTGTTCCGCTTCGCCGATTTCAGCGGACGGGTCGGGTCGTCAGACCTGTCGGGGACGCTGGAGGTGAACAAGATCGGCGCACGCCGCCGGGTCGATGCGGAACTGGCCTCTCGCTCGCTAGACATCGATGATCTCGCGGCCGTCCTGGGCGCCCGGCCAAGGGTCACAAGCGGCGGAACGGTGGCCAGCTCTGGCGCGCCGGGCAAGCTCCTGCCCGATGCGCCGCTGCGGACCGAAAGGCTCCGCGCCATGGACGGGTCCCTGTCCTATCGCGCCGCTTCGGTAAAGGCGAACACCCTCGACATCCGGCAGGTCCGGCTCGGCGCCGACCTGAAGGACGGGATACTGAAGCTCAACCCGGTGTCCTTCACCTTCAATCGCGGCGAACTCAACGGGACAGCGCGGATCGACGCACGCCGGAGCACGCCTTACAGCGCCGTCGATTTCCGCCTGAGCGGCTATCCGCTGGAATCGATCATCCCAGCTCGAGGGGGCGCACCGACGGTGACGGGCCGCGCCCTGGGCCGAGCGAAGCTGGAAGGTCCAGGAGCCTCCATTCATGATCTGGCGGCCAATTCCAAGGGGACCATCAGCCTGGTCGTCCCCCAGGGGCGGATGCGGTCGGCCTTCGCAGAACTGCTGGGCATCAATGTCGGCGCGGGCTTGCGCAAGCTGCTGTCCGGCGATCAGTCCACATCCGGCATCCGCTGCGCCGTGGCGGACTTCACAGTCGCCGGCGGCGTGGCGACCTCGCGCACCCTTGTGATCGACACAGACGTGGTCCTCGCCCAGGGATCAGGGACCATCGACCTGGGGGCCGAGACGATGAACCTCAGAATTGACGGCGAAACCAAGAAGCCTCGCCTGCTACGGGTCTGGGCCCCGATCACGGTCAAGGGCCCGCTCGTCTCCCCGAGCCTTGGCGTGGACGTTTCGGCCGTGGCGACCCAGGGCGGGATCGTCGGCGCCCTGGCGACTCTGGTCAATCCGGTCGCCGCGCTGCTGGGCTTCGTAGACCCCGGCCTGGCGGAAGACGCCGACTGCGGCAGCCTGATCGCCGGCGCCCGCTGAACGCCGTGATCCGCGTTCGAACTCACGAGGTAGTCCTCACGCAGCACCCGGCCCTGTCGCATCGCCCAAGCGTGAGCACCGCGTGAGCTATTCCACGTCGGCTCGGTCGGCGATCAGGCGTTCGTCAGCACCACGCCGACCAGAACAGCGGCCCAGTGCACCCCGGCGGCGGCCACCACGTGGCCATGCCAGACGGCTCTGAACCAGGTGAGCTTCTTGCGCACGTAGAAGACAGCGCCGGACATGTAGAGCACGCCTCCCGCCGCCAGCAGAACCAGGGCGATCAAGGAGCCGTGGGCGATCATCGGCTTGAAGGCGATCACCACGAGCCAGCTCAAGGCAATATAGAGAAGTATCCAGAATCGGCGGCCGACACCCGGAAGGAAGAGCTTCCCCAAGGCCCCGAGGACCGCCAGCCCCCAGACAGTCGCGGTCATGCCCCACGCCCAGGC
>NZ_JACARP010000111.1:0-45368 GCF_013386595.1 Brevundimonas sp. P7753
CCTCGGGACAAGCCCGAGGGCGACGATAAAACGATCAGGCCATGGCGAACAGCAGCCGGCCCTCGCCCATGCGTTCGCGCAGGGGCGCCAGGTCGGCGTGCGACACCGAGAAGCAGCCGTAGGACCGGCCCAGCTTGCCTTCGCGGGCCAGGAAGGCCGGGTCGGCGTAGTCGGCGCCGTGGATGATGATGGCCCGCTCGCGCGCCCGGTTGTTGGAATACTCCAGCCCGTCCAGCAGCACGTTCGGCCCCTGTTGCGAGCCCCAGCTGGCGCCCGCCGTGGCGTAGGCGCCGATGGACGACATATGGCTGTCCATCTGGTTCGAGAAGCGCTGGGCGAAGCCCGAGTGCGCCGGGTCCGAGCCGCGCCCGTGGCTGGTGCGATAAGCCGTGACCCAGCCGCCTTCCAGATCGACCTCGTAGAAGCGGTCCTCGCCCGAGAACTTCTTGAAATCGACCAGATACATTCGGTCGCGCTTGGAGATCTTGTGTCCGTGAGTGTCCAGCGCGGCCTGGGCGCGCTCCATCAGGTCCTTGCGCACGATGCCGTGCGGGTCGATGGCGGGGCCGGTCGCCCTGGCCACGGAAACCGTCTGCGGCGTCACGGTCGGGACCGGAACGACAGGAAGGCTGGCAGGCGCGGCGCCGGCGAGCTGAACGGTAGAGGCGGCGGAAGAACATCCCGCCAGCAGGGCCGAACCGCCCAAGATCAAGCCACGTCTGGAAAGCCGCATGCGACGCCCCTCGCACGATTAAACAACTGTGACGGCTTGTTTCACGAAGGGGCGTAACGACGCAACCTGAGCCTTGGCGAAAGCCGCGAAGGGCGTAAGGTGAAATCTGGAGTTCTGGGAGGGACCGATGAAGAAACTGGCTCTGATTGTGACCGCTGCCGTTCTGGCCGCCACCTCGGCCCAGGCGCGACAAGCCCCTGCGGTCGCTGCCGTTTCGGCGGAACAGCCGACCACGTTCGTCCAAGTCGGGCGGCTTTTGGCCGATCCCGCCAACGGTCGCGTGCTGCGCGATAAAACTCTCGTGATCAGAGGGAACCAGATCGTCGAAATCCGCGACGGCTTCGTCGGCGACGGAAAAGTGGTCGATCTGCGCGGCGCCTTCGTCCTACCGGGTCTGATCGACAGCCACGTCCACCTGACTGGCGAATCCAGCCCCAATTCGCGGCTGGACGGGGTGACGCAGTCGGACGCGACCCAGGCCATGGTCGGCGCTCGTTTCGCGCGCCGCACCCTGAACGCCGGTTTCACCACGGTGGCCGACCTGGGCGCCAGCAACGAAGCCATCTTCGCCCTGCGGGACGCGGTGCGGCGCGGCGATGTGCCGGGGCCGCGCATCATCGCCTCGGGTTCGGCCGTGTCGATCCATGGCGGTCACGGCGACGCCAACGGCTATCGCGACGACATCCTTCACCTGATGTCGCCCGAGAGCATCTGCTCGGGACCTGAGGACTGCATGCGGGCGGTGCGCCTTCAGGTTCGCAGCGGCGCCGACATCATCAAGATCACCGCCACCGGCGGCGTCCTGTCCAACACCGCCGCCGGTCTGGCCCAGCAGTTCAGCGAGGACGAACTGGCCGCCATCGTCGCCTCGGCCCACCGCATGGGACGCCAGGTCACGGCCCACGCCCACGGGGTCGACGGCATCAACGCCTTCCTCAAGGCGGGCGGGGATTCCATCGAGCACGGCACCTATCTGGACGACGAGTCCATGCGGCTGTTCAAGGCGCACAACGCCTGGCTGGTCCCGACCCTGATGGCCGGCGACTATGTGGCCCGCATCGCCGCCAGCCCGGACAACTTCTTCACCCCGGCCCAGACCGCCAAGGCGCTGGAAGCCGGACCCAAGATGCTGGACATGGCCCGCCGCGCCCATGCCGGCGGCGTCCGTATCGCCTTCGGCACCGACACCGGCGTCTCGGCCCATGGCGACAACGCCCAGGAGTTCGCCCTGCTGGTCCGCGCCGGCCTGACCCCGCTGGAGGCCATCCAGTCCGCCACAGTCGGCGCTGCCGAACACCTGAAGATCTCGAACGAGGCCGGTCGTCTGGCGCCGGGCATGCCCGCCGACCTGATCGCCGTCTCGGGCGACCCGCTGAGCGACGTGACCGAACTGGAACGCGTCCGCTTCGTGATGAAGAACGGTCAGGTCTTCCGTCAGGACTGACCTGACGGCCATGGCTCGACCGTGTTCTGCGGGCTAGAGTGAGCCATGGCCCGTTCTTCCTCCCTCTTGATCGCCCTGGCCGCCGCCGCCCTGTCCGGGTGCGCCACGGGGCCGCGCATTGACGTCACCCCGCCTCCGGCGTTCCAACCCGGCGCGGCGACCTATCGGCTGGCGGTCCCCGACGCCGGAGCGCCGGATGTCACCGCCGCAACGGCCGCCGTGCGGCGCCAACTCCAGGCAAGGGGCTGGCGTGAGGGCGACAAGAGCGCCGACTGGCTGATCGAGATCGCCTATGGCGTGCGGCCCCAGCGTACCGGCGCCTTCACCGACGACGCGGCGCGTCAGGGCGAATGGACGGCGTCGCCGGTCCTGCCGCAATGGTGGTCGGCCCGGCGCAAGACCCATGTCCTCAGCCTGACCCTGAACGGACCCGGCGCCGCGCCGACCGCCTATCAGGCCCAGGCCGTGACCGTGGTTGGGGATCGTCAGACGGACGCCGCCCTGGACGCCCTGGCCCAGGCCGTGGTCGCGGAACTGCCCGCGGCCCCATGAACCCCTAGGCCGCATCCGCCTCGATGAACCGGGGCAGGGTGAGAACGAAGGTGGCGCCGACAAGCCCCGCCTCATAGATCACCTGACCGCCGTGACGCCGGGCCACCGTCCGCACGAAGGCCAGGCCCAGACCGGACCCGCGCGCATCGGCGTCGCCGTGACCGAAGGGCTGGAACAGACGCCGCTGCGCTTCTTCGGACAATCCAGGGCCTTGATCGCTGATCCGCACGATCAGGGTCGGACGCCCATCCTCTTCGCCGCCCTCAAGGGCGCAGGTGATGACGCCGTCCGCCGGACCGTATTTGAGCGCGTTGTCGAGTAGGTTGGTCAGCAACCGCCGCAGCAGGGCCGGGTCGCCCTGAACCAGATGCTCTTCCTCGCTGTCGGGCGTCTGGATGGTCACGCCCTTGGCTGAGGCCTGGGGCCACAGAGTGTCGGCGGCGTCCATCAGCACCTGGCCCAGATCCAGGACCAGGCTGCGATAGGGCTGGGACTCGGCTCGAGCCAGCTGGACATAGCCCTCGGCCAGATCCAGCGTCTGCCGGGCATAGTCGCCGATGCGCCGCTCGAAAGCGGGGTCGGCGCGGTCCTGTCTGCCTTCCAGCAGGGTCAGGATCGAGACCTGGGGCGCGCGCATGTCGTGGCTGAGCAGTTGCAGGGCCTGTTCGCGCTGGCGCTCGGCGACGCGGAAGCCGGTCATGTCGGCGAAGCGGACGATGTGGCCCACGGGTCGGCCTTCGGCGTCGGTCAATGGCGCCGCCGCCACCTTCAACACCTGACCGCCGGGGGCCAGGATATCGCCCAGGTCGTTCGCCTCGTCCGCGATGAAGCGACGCCATGACGGCTCGCCCAGCGTCAGGAACAGGTCGCCCAGACCGGCCTCCGTGCAGAGGGCGGCGCCGAACAGGGCGTGGGCCCGATCATTGGCCACCAGCACGCGCCCGTCGGGCGCAGCGACGACGGTGGCGTCGGGCAGGCTGCGCAGGGCGTCGGCGATGAAGCGGTCGAGGTCGCGCAACTGCTTCAGGGCCGCACGCAGGGTGTCCACCTGTTTGGCGACGACGTCGCCGTGACGCGGGGCGATGACGGCGGGGGTCAGGCCGGCGATCGGGATGGGCGCGGCCTCGCGCTGAAACGCCTCGACCTCGCTCTGCATATAGGCCGAGGCGGCGGCCAGGCGACGCCAGCTCCAGAAGGGATAGGCCGTGGCCAGGCCCGCGATGGCCGCAGCCGGCGGAAACCACAGGCCTGCGCTGAGAAAGGCGACGGCGCTGAGGCCCAGCGTCAGGACGATCAGCCCCGCCCCCAGCATCATATTGGCCAAGGGGCGCAGCACCAGAAAACCGCCGATCAGCAGGGCCAGCGGCAGCAAGGACAACCCCAGCACCCAGGGCGGGCTGAGCGTGCGCGGACCGCCGCCCTCCAGCAGGGTCTGCAGCAGGGCGGCCTGGATCTCGACACCGGGGCTCAGTTCGCCGTGCGGCGCGGCGGGCGTGGCGTAGCGGTCCCCCATTCCGGGCGCCGTGGCCCCGACCAGAACCAGCCTGTCCTTCAGGAAGTCGGCGGGCACCTCGCCATTCAGCACGTCGACGAAGGACAGGGTGCGGAACCGTCCAGGCGGGCCGCGATAGGCGATGGCTTCAGGCGTGGCGGCGATCAGGGCCTCGCCGCTTTCCGCGTCCGGGCGCGGCGCGGACGGCGCGACCCCCGCCGTCTCGGCCAGGGGCACGACCAACTGCGGCCAGCTGTGAGCGCCCGCCTGCATGTAAAGCGGCACGCGGCGGATCACGCCGTCGCCGTCGACGATCATGTTGACGTGGCCCAGGCTGGCTGCGGCGCGGGCCAGATCGGACGCCGGTTCGCTGACCTGCCAGGCGGCGCCGTTCTGGCCGGGGGCCTCGACCAGAAGGGGCAGGTGAACGTCGCGCGCGCGGGCCAGGGCGGCGGCCAGGGCGGCGTCGCCGGCTTCGGGCTCGGTGAACAGGACATCATAGGCCACGGCGCGGGGCTGGGCCTGGGTCAGACGGTCGATCAGGGCGGCGTGGACCGTCCGCGTCCAGGGCCAGCGGCCGAGCGCGTTCAGGCTGCGGTCGTCGATGGCGATGATGACGATGGACGGGTCGGCGGGGCCGTCCTGCAACCGGATCAGGCCGTCATAGACCAGGTTGTCGGCGCGGTCGGCGGCGGGGCTGAGCGCCAGCCAGCCGACCAGCAGGGCCGTGACCGCCGCCACCAGCCCCCATTCGATCAGGGCGCGTCGGCCTGTCAGGCCAGCGCCGAGCCAGCCTCGCGCCGGCACGGATCAGCGCCCGATGCGAAGTTGCTGGGGCTCTGACCAGGCCTGGAGCAGGCGGCCGAAGCGATGACGCGACCCCTGGACCCGCCAGGTATAGACGCCGGGCGGCAGGTCGCTGAGGGTGAAGGCCTGCTCGGCGACGCCCGGTTGATCAACCAGAGGCGGTCCTCCGGCCCGGCCCTCGGCGTCTTCACGCGACAGCTGGAAGCGGAAGCTGGCCTCGCCCTCGCCCTCGGCCTCCCAGCGGAAGCGATAGAAGCGGCGGTTGTCGCGGGTCTCGCTGCTCGAGGTCAGGCCGCCGACGCCGTTGCGGGCGCGGATGAAGCTGTAGGTGGTGTTGCGGCCTTCCATGCCTTCAGGCGACAGGGCGCCGAGACGCAGGAAGTAGGCGCCGTCCGCCAGATCGCCAAACGACAGGTGCGGCGTGTTCGGCGCGCTGTCGGCCTCGGCGAAGGCGTCGATCATGCCGGCATCCGTGGCCAGACGCCCGCGATAGCCGGCGGCGCCGTCCAGCGGCGTCAGGGTGAAGTCCACGACCGGGCCGGACTGAACCTCGTCGGGCAGCGCCAGGGCGGGCGCCGGCAGCAGAGGCAGCAGGCGTGTATCCGTCAGGCTGGTCGACACTCCCTGATCGGCGACGGCGACGGCTTCGCTCAGGCCATCGCCCGAATCGACTTCGACGACGCCCTTGATGACCTCGGTGGCCGATCGGTCGGCGGCGTCGTTGAAGGCGACGCGGAACTCGGTGCCGCGTACGGCGGAGACGGAGACGGGGGTGCGGACCACGAAGCCGCCGGGACGCCGACGCGGCGTGACCTGGGATTCAGCCCGGCCGGCTTCAACGGTCATGGCGTGATCCACCGCCCCGTTGAGTGCGTAGCGCCGCAAGCGGGAAAGACGAACGCGGCTGTTGGAGGGTACGACCACATGGCTGCCGTCCGACAGGGCCAGTCGGACAAAGGCGTTGGCGCCGGTGGTCAGGACGGCGTCCTCGGACACCGCCTGCCCCTGCGTCGGGGGCGCCGCGCGTCCGCTCTGGCTCAGGGTGACGGCGCCTCTGAAGCTGGAGATGCGGGCCTGATCGGGATCGGCGCGCAGCAGCGACACCGGAATGGCCAGGGTGCGCCCGACGGGCAGACGGCGCGGGTTGGCCACGCGATTGTCGCGCTGAACCCGGCGATAGTCGGAGGGGCGGTTCAGATAGGCCTCAGCCAGATCAATCAGGGTGTCGCCGGGCCGCACCACATAGTCGAGCGTCTCGACCGGCGCGACGGCTGGCGCGGATCGAGGCGCGGCTCTGTTCTGGGCGAAGCTGGGAGAAGCCGTGAGCAGCGCCGCCGTCAGGCCGACGATGATCATCCGGTTTCTGTTCATGGTGTCGCCTCTTATGCGTCCTCGGACGCGATGTCGCCCATGAGGGCCTCAACGGCGCTGACGCGTTCCAGACGATACCCGTAGCTGTAAATGGGCGTCAGGCGGAAGCCCTGTTCGGGGCGCAGCTCAAGCTTGGTGCGGATGCGCGAGATGTGCATGTCCAGCGAGCGGCTGTTCAGATTGGGCTCATTGCCCCAGACGGTCTCGAGAATATAGGTCCGCGACAGGGCGCGGTGCAGGTTGCGGAACAGCAGCTGGGCCAGGGCATATTCCTTGGCCGTCAGAACCACGGTCTTGCCGTTGCGCGTCACGGCGCTGGACGAGTCGTGGAAGACGGTGTCGCCGTGGATTTCGGCGCCGGGCGTCGAAGGCTGGGCGTAGGCGCGGCGCATCAGGGCGTTGATGCGCGCCTCCAGCACGGCGGGCGACAGGGGCTTGGGCAGGTAGTCGTCGGCCCCGGCGTTCAGACCGGCGACGATGTCCTCGTCCTCGGCGCGGCTCGTGACCAGCAGCATGGGCGGCGGCGGCTTCAGATTGGTCCGCGCCCAGGCCAGCACTTCCAGACCCGAACGATCAGGCAGGTTCCAGTCCACAATCAGAAGGTCGAAGGTATCCTTGCGCAGCGCCGAGATCAGCGCCTGCGCCCGCGAGAAAAGCACGGGACGATAGCCGGCCGCCTGCGCCACGCTGGAAATGGTCTCCAGCTGGACTGGGTCGTCGTCTAGAACTGCGATCTTCATTTTACTGGACGCTCCGAGAGGTCATTCACCCATAACGCTTAAGGTCGGGCTTGGGGCCGAAGACCAAGGTCAGGATTGTAAAATCTCGTCACTTTGGGATGGTTTTGCCCATCAAGATCCATTTTCAGGGAAGGCTAAGGCTGAGATTCCGCGTCAGGAAGGTTTGAAACGCCGCCTCGTCGGCGAATTGCGCCGTGACGGGCCAGGCGACGATCCTTTGACGCCATTCCGGCGGCAGCCGCACCCAGTCCTTCTCCGTCGTGACCAGACCGGCCTCGTACAGAGCCGCCCGATCCGTCAGCAGGGCGAAGTCGCGCTCTGACAAGGCCGCGTGGTCGGGGAAGGGCACGAACTCCTTGAGGTCGCAACCGGCGGCGATCAGCGACCGCTCCACCTTCCACGGCTTGGCGATGCCGGCGAAGCCGACCTGCGGCCCGGACGGCGGCGCGACGGCGGGCTCCAGCCGAGCGATGAAGACGGGCAGATCCCCAAAGGCTTCGATCAGTTCCGGGTCGGCCTCGGCCAGGTCGGCAGGCAGCAGGATGACGACCGCATCGGCGCGCGCCAACCCGGCCTTCAGCGGCTCGCGCATCGGGCCAGAGGGAAACACCGAGCCGTCGCCGAACGGCCATTCGTCGCCGCGCGTCTCGCCGTCCACGACGATCAGGCTGAGGTTCTTGTTCAGCATCGGGTTCTGATGGGCGTCGTCCAGCACCAGGGCCTCGGCGCCCGCAGCCACGGCGGCGCGCGCTCCGGCCACGCGGTCGCGCGCGATCCAGGCGGGGGCGTCGGCGGCCAGCATCAGCGGTTCGTCGCCCACCTCGGCGGCGGTGTGGAGGCTCAGATCCACCTGAACCGGGCCATCCAGCGTCCCGCCGTAGCCGCGCGACAGGGCGGCGGCCTTGATCCCTTGAGCGTGCAGCAGGCGCAGCACCTCGCGCGCGATCGGCGTCTTGCCGGAACCGCCGACCGTCAGATTGCCGATGGAGATGACGGGCGCGCCGGGATCAACCGGCGTGGCGCGAGCGATGCGGCGGGCGGTGACGCCGGCCCAGATCCAGGACGCGGGCTTCAGCAGCATCCGCGCCACCGGCGCATGGCGGCGGTCGCGGCTGTACCACCAGCGGGGGGTGTTCAGCTTCATCGACGGCCTCGTGAGGGGGCGGCGGGCAGGTGGGCCTGAAGCGCCAGCCACAGCCGGTCCAGCCCGGCGGCGGCCTCGGCGGCGGCGCGGCGGGCGCGCTCGCCCATGTCGCGCGCGGCGTCGGGATCGGCCAGCAGCGGCCCGACGATACCCGGCAGTTCTGAAGGCGACAGCACGGAAACCAGTCCGCCGGATTGCTTCAGCATCCGCGTCACGGCGGCCCAGTTGCTGGCGTCGGGGCCGGTGACGACCGGCTTGCCCAGACGGGCCGGCTCCAGCGGATTGTGCCCGCCGACGGCGCCGCCGCCCAGCGCCGGCGCGAACGACCCGCCCATGACCACCACATCAGCCAGCCGCATGAACAGGCCCAGTTCGCCGAGCGTGTCGGCCAGATAGATGTCGGTCTGATCCGTGATCGGCTGGCGCTGGCTGCGTCGGGCGAAGCTGTAGCCGTCCTGGCTCAGGGATCGGGCGATCTCGTCGGCGCGATCCGGGTGGCGCGGCACGACGATCAGGAACAGCCGGTCGGCCAGATGATCCAGCGCGCCGACGATGGCCATTTCCTCGTGCTCGTGGGTGCTGGCGGCGACCACGACGGGGCGGTCGTCGATCAGGGCCGACAGACGGCCGAACTCGCCCTGGTCATAGGGCAGGGGCTCGCCCGACAGCTTCAGGTTCACCTGACCGTCAACGCGGGCGCCCAGCAATGTCAGCCGGTCGGCGCTGGCCTGATCCTGGGGCCAGACGTGGGCGAAGCAGGCCATCAGGGCGCGGGCCATGCCGGGGGCCTTCTTCCATCCCTCGGCGGTCTTGTCGGTGATGCGGGCGCTGACGAGGGCCAGGGCGACGCCTCGCTTCTTCGCCGCCATCAGCAGATTGGGCCACAGCTCGCTCTCGACAAAGACGCCGACGGTGGGCCGCCAGTGGTCGAGGAAGGCGGCGACGGCGCCGGGACTGTCCACGGGTGCGAATTGGTGGATGACGCCGGGCGGCAGGCGCTTGGCCAGAACCTGGGCCGAGGTCAGCGTCCCGGTCGTGACCAGAACCGTCACATCGGGCCGGTCCTTACGGATGCGCTCGGCCAGCGGCAGGATGGACAGAGCCTCGCCGACGCTGACGCCGTGAATCCAGATCAGCGGCCCGGCGGGGCGGGCGACGCCGGCCAGCCCCAGGCGCTCGTCGACCCGCTGCGGGTCCTCCTTGCCCTGCTTGACGCGGGCGTCGAGCAGGCGCGGGGCCAGGGGCTCGATCAGGCGGGTCAGCAGGCGATAGGCGATCAGGGCGGGGCTGAAGATCACGGCCTAGATCCGCTCCAGGCCGACGATGGCGTCGGCGCGGGCTTCGACCGCCGTCAGCCGTTCGGTCCAGTCGGCGACGACCTCGGACATCTCGGCGCCTTCGGGATACCAGGCCTTGTCCCAGACGATGGCGCCCTTGCCGAAGGGCAGGGGCAGGACGGCGCGGTCCCAGCTGTTCAACCGGATGGCGGGCTTGCACGAAAGACCGATGAACAGGACCGGCGCGCCTGACAGCTTGGCCATCAGGGGCAGGCCCTCGGCCATCTGACGCGAGGGGCCGCGCGGACCGTCGGGGGTGACGGCCAGACCGCCGACCTTCAACTGTTTCAGACCGTCGCGCAGGGCCTGGGTGCCGCCCTTGGAACTGGCCGCCTTGTCCTTCTTGGCCGAGGAGCCGCGCACGGCGGGAATGCCTAGACGCGCCACGGCCTTGGTGAAGAACTCGCCGTCCGGGCTGAGCGAGACCAGCCCCTTGATCGGCTGCGCCCGTTTCATCGGCCAACTGGCAGGGCCAAGCGCCAGCCGCGAGTGCCAGAAGGCGCACAGCACGCCGCCGCCCTCGGCCCAGACCTCTTCGGCCGCCTGCTCGTTCTCATGCGTCCAGCGGATGGTGGCGTAGCAGAACCGCATCCATTCCGAGAGGAGCCAGGCCATCGAAGTCTGGACGACGGGGTTGCGCAGCGGCCTCATGCGCCGGTCTCGTCGGGCAGGGGCGAGGCGGTGACGGGAAGCGGGCCGTCCAGCGACTGCTGCCGCGCCAGTCGGGCGTAGAGGCCGCCCTTTTTGACCAGGCTGGCGTGGGTGCCCTGCTCGACCACTCGGCCGGCCTCGATGACATAGATGCGGTCGGCGTTCTGCACCGTGGACAGGCGGTGGGCGATCATCAGGGTGGCGCGGCCGTGCATCAGCCGCTCCAGCGCCGCCTGGACCAGGGCCTCGCTCTCGGTGTCCAGCGCGCTGGTGGCCTCGTCCAGCAACAGGATCGGGGCGTCCTTCAGGAAGGCGCGGGCGATGGCGACGCGCTGGCGCTGACCGCCCGACAGCCGCATCCCCCCCTCGCCGACGCGGGTCGCGTAGCCCTCGGGCAGGGCGGTGATGAAGTCGTGGGCGGCGGCAGACCGGGCGGCTTCGATGATCTGTTCGGCCGAGGCGCCCTTGCGGCCATAGGCGATGTTGGCGGCGATGGTGTCGTCAAACAGGAAGGGCTCCTGCGTCACCAGGGCGATATGGTCGCGCAGGGACTGCAGCTTCAGCTCGCGGATATCGCGGCCGTTGATCGTCACCGCTCCGGCGGTCACGTCATAGAAGCGCGGCAGCAACGACAGGATGGTCGACTTGCCCCCGCCCGACGGCCCGACCAGGGCGATGGTCTCGCCCGGCGCGACGTGCAGGCTGACGTCGGACAGGGTCGGTGCGCCGCCGTCCTCGCCTGTCTGATAGGCGAAGGAGACGTGATCGAAGGCGACCGTGACCGGGCCGGTCTCCAGCGCGATGGCCTCGGCCGCTTCACGGATTTCCGGCTCGATGTCGAGGGCGGTGAACAGGCGGCGCGCGGCGGTCAGGCCCTCGCTGAGGACCGTGGTCAGGTTCGTCACCTGACGCAGGGCCTGTCCGGCCAGCAGCAACATGCCGATGAAGGAGGCGAAGGCACCGACCGTCATCTGACCCTGGCTGGCGCTCCATCCGGCATAGGCCATGACGGCGGCGACGATGCCGTAGGCGACGATGTCGCTGGCCGGTCCGGCGAAGGCGCGGCTGTCGGCGCCCTTGATGATGTGGCGCTGGCGTCGGGCGATGACCTCGCCGACGCGGGCTTCCTCGGCAGCCTCGCGGTTCTCGATCTTGATGACGCGGACGCCGTCCAGGTTCTCCATCAGGGCGCTGGACAGGGCCTCGGTCTCGACCATGGCGCCGCGCGCGGCCTTGCGTGACTTCTGGCCGAAGCGGCGGATGATCCAGCTGACCACCGGCACGCCCAGCAGAACGATCAGGGTCAGCGGCAGGTCGATGAAGCCCATGGCGATGATGACGCCCAGCAGCATCAGGGCGTTCTGGGTGTAGTTGACCACGCCCGAGGTGAAGGCTTCGCGCACCAGGTTGGCGTCGAACAGGACGGACGAGACGAAGCTGCCCGAATGCTGGCCGCGCAGCCGCGACAGGTCGGCCCGGATCATGCCCGAGAACAGCTGCTTCTGGATGTCGCCGACAATGCCGTGACCCAGCCGGTTCACCAGGGCCGATTGCGCCGCCATGGCCAGTGACCGGATGACGGCCACCACAATGATGACCAGGGGGATGAGGATAAGCACCTTGTCCGCCGGAATGCTGACCAGGCCCCAGATATTCACCGGCCCTTCGTGCTTGGTGAACAGCAGGTCGATCGCCGGTTCCAGGAACTTCAGCAGCAGGGCGGTCAAGCCGCCCGACAGCGCCGCGCAGAACATGGAGGCGAAGAAGGCCGGCTTGTGCCGGGCCAGGTAGTCGCGCCATATCCGGCCCAGAAGCGGCCGCAGAGGTTCGCGGGTGTTGGATGCGGGCGCGGGGGTGGTCATGGCTCTCGGTCGAACGGGTTGGACGCCAAGTCAAGCCGCACGGCGAAGCCTGCAGGTGACGCGGTGCGGTTTCGTCGCTATCTGCGGCTTATGCAGCGCTATGATCTGACCACGGCGATGGGCCGATTCAAGGCGCATTGGGCCTATTTCTGGGCCGACCACGCCTTCCTGCGCACGGCCTTCACCAACGCTCATTGGCTTGGACCGGACCTCGTGCGCACCAATCAGCCGTCGCCTGGCCAGCTGGCCTATTGGAAGCGGCGCGGGATCAAGACGGTCATCAACCTGCGCGGCCAGCGCGACGAGGCCTATTACTGGCTGGAAAAGCACGCCTGCGAGCGGCTGGGCCTGACCCTGATCGACGCCCCGCTGGACTCGCGCGATCCGCCGGGCCGCGACCGCATCCACCGGGCGCGCGAACTGTTCCAGACGATTGAGTATCCGGCCCTGATCCACTGCAAGTCGGGCGCGGACCGGGCTGGGATGATGGCGGTGCTTTATCGCCACTTCCATCTGGGCGAGCCGATCTCGGCGGCCATGTCGGAACTGGGCAAGCGCACCCTGCACAGCCGAGAGGGCCTGACCGGCGTGCTGGACCATGTGCTGGAGAAATACGTGGCCGAGGTCGAGCCGACCGGCGTCAGCTTCGAAGACTGGATCGACAGCGACGCCTATGACCCCAAGGCCATCCGCGCCGAGTTCAAGGCCGGCTGGTGGGGCAAGCTGGTCGTCGACCGCCTGTTGAAGCGCGAGTAGTCAGCCCCAGGGACCGCGCTTGGGACCGTGATGCGCGGTCTCGGCGTCCCGTCGGGCCTTGCGGTCAGCCTCCCACTGGCGGAACCAGCGCGCATAGTTGCGCTCGCGGCCCAGGACGATCAGCCACAGGGCCAGAACGCTGACCAGGGAGAGGACGCCGAACAGCTGCTGTCCGTCGATGGTGTAGCCGAACAGGGTCAAGGTCGGGGCTCCGGGTCGTGGGGGCGGCTATGGGGTTCGGCCGGGGTGATCGGATCGTTCCAAGCCGTGTCCTGATCCTCGCCCGGACGCGGCGTGTGCGCGGGTCCCTTGCGCACGACCCAGACGATAGCGACGACGGCCAGGATCACCAACAACAGGACGATCAGGGTGGGCAGCATGTCGGTGACCTCTCCAGAAACGCCAAAGGCGGCTGACGAGAAAGCGCGTCAGCCGCCTGTGCGGTTCCGAAACGTCGCCGTGAGGCGCGCGCGATGGATCAGACGTCGGAGCGCGGGTCGATCAACTTGTGCGCGTGCAGGATGAAGTAGCGCATGTGGGCGTTGTCGACCGTGGCCTGGGCGCGGGCCTTCCAGGCCTGCTTGGCTTCGTCATAGCTGCCGAAGGCGCCGACGAACTCGACCTGGGTCAGATCGCGAAAGACCGGCTCGGCCGGGTGGCGCATCTCGCCGCCGATGACGAGGTGAAGCAGTTGCGGATCGTGGGCGTCAGCCATGGAGAGGGGGTCCATTGCGAGAGGGAGGTTCAGATGGCGAGCGGGATAGGCGCTGTGCGCCTCACGATCAACGGGTGAAGGGCCGGAGCGGCGCAGATCAGGCTGGTTTGTCGCGGATCGCGACGATTAAAGCACCATGGGCGCCCCATATGGTCGCTGACCCTGGCCCCGGCCTCCTCGGCGATCAGGGCGCCGGCGCAGACGTCCCAGTCCCATTTGGGGCTGATGGCGATGGCCGCGTCAAAGGCCCCGGCGGCGACCAGGGCCATGCGATAGGCCAGGGCGTTGCGCTTGGTGAAGCGCATCTCCGGCCAGGGCTCGGCCCATTCGCGCGCCTCCATCAGCCGGGCGTCGGCCAGAAGCTCGGCGTCCTCCAGGGTGTCGGTGTCCGAGGCGCTGATCGGGCGACCCTGCAACCGGGCGCCGCCGCCCAGCGTGGCCTCGAACATCTCGCCCAGCATGGGGGCGTGGATGACGGCGGCGACGGGGCGGCCATCCTCGACCACGGCGATGGGCACGCACCACCACGGCTTGTTCTTTATATAGGCGACGGTGCCGTCGATCGGATCGACCACGAAGATGCGCTTCTTCGACAGACGGTCGGCGTTGTCGGCCGTCTCCTCCGACAGCCAGCCATAGTCGGGCCGCGCCGTCAGCAGGGTGTCCCGCAGCAGTTGATCCACCGCCAGATCGGCGCTGGTGACGGGCGAGCCGCCCTCCTTGGACCAGACCTTCAGCCCCGCCTCGCGATGCTCCAGCGCCAGCTTGCCCGCCGCCAGGGCGGCGTCGCGGATCAGGTCGAGGTCGGAAGCGAGATCAGTCATTTGCCGGCGATAGCCACCGCGTCGAACATCAGGGAGGGGCTGTTGAAGGAACCCCGGAACTCCAGATCCGACCCGCGCACCAGTCGGGCGTAGAGGTCGATCAAATTGCCCGCCACGGTCACTTCGCTGACCGGATAGGCGATCTCCCCGTCCTCGAACCAGAAGCCTGAGACCCCCGCCGACCAGTCGCCGTTATTGGCGTTCAGCGAAGGGCCGAACATTGAGGTGATCAGCAGGCCCGACCCGGCCTCGGCCATCAGGCCCGCCTTATCGCGCTCGCCCGGCGCCAGATGCAGGTTGTGGGTCGAGACGCCGGACGGCCCGGCCAGACCGCGTGAGGCGTGGCCGGTCGAGGCCATCCCCAGCTGGGCGGCGGCGGCGCTGTTCAGCAGCCAGGTGGTGATGACGCCGTCCTCGACGATGTTGCGGCGTTCGACCGCCACGCCCTCGTCATCGAACGGGGTCGAGCCCAGGCCGCGCAGGCGGAACGGATCGTCGATCATGTCCACGCCCGCGGGCAGGACCCGCTGGCCCAGCTTGTCCTTCAGGAAGGAGCTGCCGCGCGCGATGGCCGGGCCGGAAATGGCGCCCAGCAGAGGCGACAGCACCTGGGTGGCGATGCGGTTCTCGAAGATGACCGGGGCGGTGGTCGAGGCGATCTTGCGCGGGCCGACGCGGGCTGCGGCGCGCTCGCCGGCTTTCAGGCCGATCTCGGCGGCGCCCGGCAGGTCGGACAGATAGCGGGTGGCCCGGCTCTCGCCGCCGCGCTCCATGGCCCCGTCCTTTTCAGCGATGACGCCGACGCCCAGCGAGAAGGCGCTGCCCTTATGGCGACCGTCAAAACCGTGAGATGTGACCAGCCGCCATTCGCTGGCCGACCAGGAAGCGTGCCCGCCCTCCGACCGGGCCACGCCCTCGACCGACAGGGCGGCGGCCTCGGCCTCGGCGGCGGCGGTTTCCAGCGCCTCGGCGGTGCGCTCGGACGGGTCGAACAGGTCGAGGTCGGCGTGCGGGCCCTTCGCCAGCCGGTCCCGCGGCGCCAGACCGGCATAGGGGTCTTCGGGCGCCAGCCGGGCCATGGCCACGGCGCGCTCCACCAGACGGGCGCGGGTGGCGTCGGACAGGTCCGAGGCGGACACCGTCGCCTGACGTCGCCCGACAAAGACACGCAGCCCCAGGTCGCGGGCCTCCTCGCGCTCGACCTCTTCCAGCTCGGCGTTGCGCACGCCGACGGACAGGGAGGCGCGGTGGGCGGAGACCGCCTCTGCGGCGTCGGCGCCGGCCTTCAGCGCGGCGGCGACCAGATCATGGAGGATGTCGGGGGAAGGCGTCTTATCGGACATGCCCCGATATGGCGGACCCGACCCGGCATCGCAACAAGAAGGCTTAGATCACCGACCAGGCGATCAGGCTGACCGAGGCCACCAGCAGGGCCAGCCAGGTCAGAACCATGCCCGTCACTCGGCCCAGCGACGGCCCCTGCTGGAACAGCAGACCCAGGGCGTGGATGACCCGGCCCGCGAACAGCACGCCGCCGACGCCGTGGATCAGCAGGGGCGGCGCGCCGACGAATGCCAGCAGGATCAGGCCGCAGATGCCCGCCGGGATGTATTCCGCCGCGTTGCCAAAGGCGCGAACGGCGGGCGTCATCTCGGGATTTCCGCCGTCCCCGAACTCGATCAGATGCCGACGCCGATGGCTGACCACCACGCTGGACAGGACCAGCAGCAGCAGGATCAGCAGCCCGCCCCACAGGGTCGCGGCCTGAATCGAAGGGACCATGCTCACTTCTCCCGTCCGACCGGATAGAGGCGGAAGCGCTGATCATAGAAGGGCGTGCGCTCATAGAACCAGGCCAGACGGGCGTCGCCGTCGGCGGCGAAGGCGGGCTCGGCCGCCAGCTTGGCCTCGAACTCGGCCTTCAGGGCCGGATCGGCGGCCAGCATCTTCTCGGCCAGGGGGGCGATGGCGTAGGCCTCGATATATTCGACGCGGTTCAGCACCTCGGGGAACATGCCCCAGGCGAAGAAGCTCTCGCTCGACTGCGGCTCCAGCAGCAGGATGGCGACGTCGCCCATCGGCTGATCGGTCGGCACGCGCACCGAACCGACGGGGAAGGTCCAGTCCTGGGCCTCGGCGCGAACCTCGCTGACCGTGATCGGCACATGGCCTTCATTGGTGCGGCCCGACACCTTGGGATCGACCAGACGCAGCATGTCGACGGCCACCGTGCGCGGCGCGTCCAGGGTCTCCATCTGCACGCCGTGCATCTTCAATCGCTCGATCAGGTCGGCGCGATAGGACGGCACCCAGTAGGCGGTCGGGCGCTTCAGCGTCAGCGTCGGGCTCGAACCGAAGTAGGGCACCTGCCACAGCTCCGGGTCCGGCTGGCCCAGCCAGCGCAGTTCGGGACGGCCCGAGGCGGCGCTGTCATAGGTGTCATAAAGGATGCCCTTGAACGGGCGCATCCGCGTCGGCTGCTCATCGCCCTTGAAGTTGGCGGGCAGTTCGGCGGGGCGCAGGGCGCGGTCGGCGCTGATGGCGGCGCGCAGGGCCTGGGATTTCTCGGCCAGAACCTTCAGGGCTTCTTCCAGGAAGACATAGGTGCCCAGCACCCGCTGCTCATGCGGCTTCAGGCTGTGATTCTCGATCAGGATGGTCGGGACGTGGGCCGCCGAGCCCCAGCCGTTGGAATAGCGCTCGCCCAGACCGCCGTCGTTCATCCCCTTCTTGGGGGCGCGGTCGTCGATGGCGAAGACCAGTTCGCCGGGGATGTGGCCTTGCGCCTCCAGGGCGGCGTTCATCTCGGGCTTGAAGGCCTCGTCCAGCCACCTGGCGATGGCCGGGCTGCGGCTCCAGACCCCGTCCTCGCCGTTGTAGCCATAGGTGACGTCGTATTGATAATCGATACCGTCGGTGACGTGGATGTCGACGTAGAGGTCGGGCTGATACTTGTGGATCAGGCCCATGACGGCCTGCATCTCGGCCTGATCCAGCTTCATGAAGTCGCGGTTCAGGTTCTGGTTGGTCGCCGTGTGACGCCAGCCCTGGTTGCGCGGCCCGCGCTGGTTGGGCCGCGAATAGGGGCCGGTGCGCTCATGCCCGTCCACGCTCAAGATCGGGATCAGGATCAGGTTGGCCCGGTCCAGCAGGCCGTCCTTGCCGTAAAACGCCATGTCGCGCAGCAGCATCATGCCCGCGTCCTTGCCGTCGATTTCGCCCGGATGGATGCCGGCCTGGGCCAGCAGCATGGGCTTGGACGGGTCCAGCGTCGCCCCATCCTTGGACGCGATCACCGCATAGAGGGGACGGCCCTCCGGCGAGACGCCGAACTGTTCGATACGGATCAGGTCGCTGGCCGCGTCCAGCCGGTCGAACCAGGCGCGCGTGTCGGCATAGGAGGGCGAGAAGTCATGCGCCGCGTCCGCCTCGAAGGCCGTGACCCAGGGATCGGACGCATCGCGCAGCAGGGCCTTGGACGCCCCGTCCCACGCGGGCGCGGGCGGCAGGAAGGCCTGATCCCACGGCGCGACGTTCTGAATGGAAGCGGGCGGGGTCTGGGACATGGCGGGACTCGCAAGCGTCAGCAGCAGGGCGGCGGCCAGGAGGCGATGCGACATGAGGGCTCCAGAACCACGCAAAAAAACGAAGCGCGACCTTAACCCTCTTCGCCTCGATTTCCAGACCGTGTGAACCCTATGTCCAGAACCGCGCCCCGATGCGAGCCGCTATTTCCAGATCGGCGTCTTGTCGCCCGGCAAGCCCAGACGGTCCCACAGGTCGTTGACCCGCTCGACCACGGCCTCGTCCATGCGGATTTCCTCGCCCCATTCGCGCTTGGTCTCGGGCTCCCACTTGTCGGTGGCGTCCAGGCCGATCTTGGACCCCAGGCCGCTTTCGGGCGAGGCGAAGTCCAGATAGTCGATGGGGGTGTTCTCGATGACGGTGATGTCGCGGGCCGGGTCCATCTTGGTCGAGATGGCCCACATCACGTCCTTCCAGTCGCGGGCGTTGATGTCGTGGTCCACCACGATGATCCACTTGGTGTACATGAACTGCCGCAGATAGCTCCAGCAGCCCATCATCACCCGCTTGGCGTGACCCGGATAGGCCTTCTTCATCGACACTACGGCGATGCGATAGCTGCACCCCTCGGGCGGCAGCCAGAAGTCGACGATCTCGGGGAACTGCTGCCGGATCAGCGGGATGAAGACCTCGTTCAGCGCCTCGCCCAGCACGCTGGGCTCATCCGGCGGACGGCCGGTGAAGGTGGTCAGATAGATGGGATCTTTCCGCATGGTGATGGCCGTCACCTGGAAGACCGGGAACTTCTCGACCGAGTTGTAATAGCCGGTGTGGTCGCCGTAGGGGCCTTCGTCCTCGAACTCGTCCAGCAGAACATGGCCTTCCAGCACGATCTCGGCGTTGGCCGGCACCATCAGCGGCACGGTCTTGCATGGGACCAGCTCGGCCTTGGAGCCGCGCATCAGGCCGGCGAACTGATACTCCGACAGGGTGTCCGGCACCGGGGTCACAGCGGCCAGGATCGTGCCGGGGTCGGCGCCGAGCACGACGGCGCAGGGCAGGGGCTCCCGCTTGCCCGCCTTCTTGTGCCGGGCATAGTGCTGGGCTCCGCCCCGATGCGCCAGCCAGCGCATGATGGCCTTGTCCTTGCCTAGGACCTGCATCCGATAGATGCCCAGGTTGAAGTCGTCCTCGCGGTCGTCTGACGGCCCCTTGGTCACGACCAGGCCCCAGGTGATCAGGGGCGCGGGCTCGCCGGGCCAGCAGCCTTGAATGGGAAGTGACGTCAGGTCGATCTGATCGCCCTTCAGCACCACCTCCTGTACCGGGGCCTTCTTCACCGTCTTGGGCCGCATCGACATGACGGTCTTGGCCAGGGGCAGCATCTCCATGGCGTCGGAGAAGCCGCGCGGCGGCGTCGGATTGCGCAGGAAGGCCAGCAGTTCGCCGACCTCGCGCAACTCGCCCGCTGTCGTCCGCGTCTTGCCCTCCAGCGTCACGCCCATGGCGACCCGCTTCACCGTGCCGAACAGGTTGGCCAGGCAGGGGATGGGGCTGATCGAGCCGTCCGGCATGACCGGCTTCTCGAACAGGACCGCCGGGCCGCCGTTCCTCAGCAGCCGGGTCTGGATCTCGGTCATCTCCAGATGGGTGGAGACGGGTTCGGACACGCGAACCAGTTCGCCGTCGGCTTCGAGGACAGCGATGAAATCGCGCAGGGACTTGTAGGCCATGCGCTGACGCTTAGGCGGCAATCGTGCGTCTGTCACGCCGTCCAAACGTGCGGTCAATCGCCACGACGGTCAGGCCGACGATCAGAAAGAAGACCAGCAGGCCGACGAAGTTCAGCAGCACCCGCCCCAGACCCAGAGCGCCGACGTCCACGAAGGGATAGGGCCACCAGCCGCTGAGCGCGCCGTGGATCAGGGTCCAACCGCCATAGATCAGCGGAAAGATCAGCCACTTCGCCGGGTCCTTCCAGTTCAGACGACCCTTGGGCGCGAACAGCAGCCAGTCCAGAACAAAGGCGGCGGGCATGACGTAGTGCAGCAGGCTGTTGCCCAGCAGGGCCAGGCCTTGCGGGTTCCAGGTCGGGGCCAGCAGGAAGTGGTACACCACACCGACCACCACGATATACATGGCCATGGCCGCCCGCACACCCTCGCCCGCAAACCAGCGCCCGGGCCGGCTGTTCGGCGCCACGACCGGCGCCGTCAGGGCCAGGGCCACCAGAATATTGCTCAGGATGGTGAAGTAGCTGAAGAAGTTCAGCGTCAGCTCGCCCGCGCTGCTGTCGGGATTATCCGCCAGCGTCACCGCGTACTGCAAGGCCACGGCGAACCAGCCGACGCAGGCGAAGACCGCGCGATAGAGGCGGGCCATCAGTATTCAGGCCTGTCGGCCGCCAGCGCCCACACCGGTAGGTGCAGGGCGCGGGTGGCGGCGTCGATGCCTGCGGAATCCAGATGCTCGCGCCCCGCCTCGACCCGGCGCAGGGCCTCGGGCGTCAGGTGGAGGGCGGCGGCGAGATCGGCTGATGCGACGCCCCTCTGATCCCGCCAGCGCCGGATGCGGGCGCCGATCAGGGCGTCTGTCGGATCAATCCCCGGAAAGCCCAGAACCGAACCCATGACGTCCTCCGACGCTTGCGTCCTATGACGCTGTTGGATCAGGCATCCTGATCCCATTGGAAGGCCGCGTCCAGCCAGTCGCCCAGGCGGCCGTCGGCACGGGCCAAGGCGTGGATGCGCGCCATCTCCTCCGCCGACAGTTCGAAGTCGAAGATGTCGAAATTCTCGGCCGCGCGGCTCTCCTTGGCGGTGCGCGGAATGGCGATGACGCCCTGCTGGATGATCCAGCGCAGCACGACCTGACCATTCGCCTTGCCGTGGGCCTTGGCGATCTCGCCGATCACCGCGTCCTCGGCGATCTTGCCCTGAGCCAGCGGCGACCAGGCGGTGATGGACGAGCCGAGCTCGCGCGCCGTTTCGATCAGGGTCTTCTGCGACAGATAGGGGTGATACTCGACTTGATTGGTGATCAGCGGCGCCTTGGACAGAGCCGCCGCCTCGCGGAACAGGCTTGAGGGGAAGTTCGACAGGCCGATATGCCTGGTGAAGCCCTTCTCCTGGGCTTCGTTCAGGGCGCCGATGGTCTCCGCCAGCGACGGCGTCGGCTTGGGCCAGTGCAGCAGCAGCAGGTCCGGCGTCAGGCCCAGGCTGATCGCGGATTCTTCAGCTTGTCGCAGCAGAGCGTCGCGATGGAAGTGCTCGACCCAGATCTTGGTAGTGACGAAGATGTCGTCGCGCGTCGCGATCCCTTCGGCCACAGCGTCGGCGATGCCGTCGCCCACGGCCTTCTCGTTCTTGTAGATCCAGGCCGTGTCGATGTGGCGATAGCCGATGCGCAGGGCCTCGCGCACCATGCGCCGCGCGTCGTCGCCCTCCAGCTGCCAGGTGCCGAAGCCGAGAAGCGGAATCTCCACGCCAGAGGCGACGACAGTGGGCTGGTCGGAATAGGACATGGGAGGCTCCGCGAGGTCGGGGGGAGCGCTCGATATAGGAGCCGGATCAGCCTTCGCCATTGTCCAGCCAGTGGAAAATCCGGTCCCACAGCGGCTCCATCCCCTTGCGGAAGGCGCCCTCGTGGCCGATCCGCCGCGCGCCGAAGTCGGACGGCGCGTGGACGCTGATCTCGGACGGAGCCTTGGGATAGACGCTCAACAGGTCGCGCGCGCTGTTCGGCGTGGCGATAGGATCGTCGGTGAAGATCCACGACCGGATCGGCGCCGTCACCGCCTCGTAATGATGCGGTCGCAGCGTCGTCTCCAGCTCGCGCGAGAAGTATTCCCGCTTCAGGCACCAGCGCCGCCAGGTGGTGAAGACCCCGCGCGGCAGGTCGGTCCCGGCCCACAGGCCGCCGCCCTTGATATAGCCGTGCCGCATCAGGCTGAACGGCCCGAATCCCAGCCAGAAGAAGAGCTCCATCGGATTGTAGGATCGGTGATGCCCGCCCCACCAGCCGGTGCCCACCGAGACGAAGGCGTGGCGGGCGATCCGGTCCTGATTGGCCATGAAACCCAGGAAATGCCCGCCGACGCTGTGGCCGACATGGACGACGCGCAGGCCCGGCGCCGCCGCGATCAGGGCGTCCAGGGCGGCGGGCATGTCCAGCCGCCCCCAGTCGGGATAGTCCATCGCCATGGCCTTCAGGTCCTCGGGCCGCGACCCGGCTATGCCCCGGAAATCATAGGTCAGCACCGCCGCGCCCTGATCCGCCAGATGCCGGGCGAACCGCTCGTAAAAGCCTTTGGGAAACCCGGTCCCCGACGACACCAGCACGGCCACCCTCGGCTCAGCCGCCGAGATCAACCGCATCGACAACGGATAGCCGTCGGCGGCGAGGGCGGTGAAGTCGCGGGTCACGAGCTCGGTCATAGGGTCCGTCCTGATTGGAAACGAACTCTAGGCGATTGACGCGAGGTGAGGTCAAGGCTTGACGGGGGCGGACGCCCTCACCGGGCCGAGCGCCAGCAGGCCGTCGAACTTCCCGTCCTGCTGGGGCGCCAAGACAAGGCCGCGCAGCGTCGGGTCGTCGGATTCGGGAATCGGCGCGTTTCCGCATTCGTCCAGGCACATCCATGCCTCTCCGCCTTGACGCGCGAGGGACAGGGACAGGGTCTCCTCTGGCCGGATATGGGCGGCGGCGGGCAAGCCCAGCGGCGAGCCGATCCGGCGAACCTTTTCCGCGTGGACCCGGCCGACCAGAACCATCACCCGCGCCTTTGGCCGCGCCATGGCCTGTCGTCCCCAGAGAACGGCGCGGTCCATCTCCGCATAGGACTGACGGAAGCCCTCGACGCGGGGGCTGTCCGGCACGGAGGCGACCAGGGTCACATCCTCGCCCGCCTTCGCCATGGCGCGTATCCGCAGCAACAGCTCCAGCATGGCGCCGCTTCCGCGCCCGTCATGGTGGACGAAGGGGCCGTACTCGTAGGCGGCGAGGGCGGCGCGCGCCGCCGTGTCGCTGTCGGCGGCCATGAAGGCGTCCAGCGTCGGCTGCATCTGCACCGGATATTCGACCGAAACCGTCACCGGCCCCTGTTCCAGAGCGACGCAGACCAGCTCGGCAAAGGCGGCGGGCGCCTCGGTCGTGCCGTGGGTCTCGCCGACGAAGACATAGCGGACGTCGTCGCGCCACAGGACCTCGGCGCCGGCGATGGGGCGGCAGTCGGAGGCTCCGTCGAGGACGGCGACGTGCAGGCTGGCGGCCAGCAAAGCTGCGATCATGGCAATTTCCCCCGAAACTCACAGCCCGCATCAAGAACGGCGGCGGGGATCAGGGCAAGCGCCCTGTTGAGGCGCGGCCAAAGAAAAAGGGTCGCCCGGTGGGGCGACCCTTGTCCTGACGCTCTGCGAAAGAGAGGTCTTAGCTGATGTCTTCGTTCAGAAGGCCGACCTTGTAGAAGCCGTTTTCCTGAAGCTTGTTCATGACTTCCATGAACTGGTTGTACTTCACTTCCGGCTGGGCGCGGACGAAGACGCGCTCTTCGCGGCAGTCCGTCGTCACGTCCTGAGCGGCGCAGACGTCGGCCGGCAGGGTGGCGACCGAGGTTTCCTGTTCGGCGATGTAGATTTCGCCCGATTCCTGGATCGTGATGTACACGGGTTCCTTGGGCTTCTCGTCCGTCACGCTCGGCACCGCCGGCGGCAGGTCCAGCTTGATCGACACGGTGGCCAGAGGCGCGGCGACCATGAAGATGATCAGCAGAACCAGCATGATGTCGACGAACGGCGTGACGTTGATGTCCGCGTTCTGTTCGATCGTTTTGCCACCCTGGCCCGCGGGACCGGAAAGTTTAGAGCCCATACGCCGTCGTCTCCCATCACAGCCCGCGTTCTCTGGCGAGCAGCACTCAAAGGTATGGTTGGTGTCTTGGCGTCCCGCGCCGGGCTTGTAAAGCCGTCTTGCGTGACGAATTCGCGTCATCGGGCAATAAGATTGCAAAACCGGCCGCTTCGCATCTGCGAAACGACCGGATCAAACCCTTTGAGACTCTGCTCTTTGTCCTCAGCCCCGCGCCAGCTTCAGGAAGCGGTCGGCCAGGGCCGGGTCGGTCTTGAAGGCGCCGGTGAAGCGGGTGGTGATGGTGGTGACGTGGCGGTGATGCACCCCGCGCGTGGTCATGCACTGGTGCGCCGCGTCCAGCAGGACGGCCACGCCGCGCGGCTGCAGGTGCGATTCGATGGCCTCGATGATGTCGTTGGTCAGCGTCTCCTGGTTCTGCAGGCGACGGGCGAAGATCTCGACCACGCGCGCCAGCTTGGAGATGCCCACGACCTTTTCGCCCGGCAGGTAGGCGACATAGGCCTTGCCCAGGAAGGGAGCCATGTGGTGCTCGCAGTGGCTCTCGATCTCGATGTCGCGCAGGATAACCATGTCGTCATAGCCGGTCACGTCCTCGAAGGTGCGCGACAGCTCCTTGCCCGCATCGGCGTCATAACCGTCGAACCATTCGGCATAGGCGTCGACCACGCGCTTAGGCGTGTCGATCAGGCCGGGGCGCGCCGGGTTGTCGCCCGCCCAGGCGATCAGGGTGCGCACGGCCTCCAGCGCCTGTTCGCGGCTGGGGCGCACGACGGCGGTTTCATCGGTGACGAGGACGGGCTTGGCGGGCGAAGTGCTCATGAACTGATCCAGCGGGGCGGGGAGACCGCCAAGGCTACCTTTTACCAATCCGTTCGGACTGTGTATCAGGCCGCTATATGGGACACGCCGTCCGTCCCGCAAGAAAACTCGCAAAGACTGTCACCCATGCCGTTGCATATCCACGACACCCTTCGCCGTGAAAAGCGCGCTTTCGAGCCGCGCGATCCGAACCGGGTGACGCTCTATGTCTGCGGCCCCACGGTCTATGACTACGCCCATATCGGCAACGCCCGCCCGCCGGTGGTGTTCGACGTCCTGGTGCGCCTGCTGCGCCGGACCTATGGCCCGGACAAGGTCGTCTACGCCCGCAACGTCACCGACGTGGACGACAAGATCAACGCCAAGGCGGCGAAGGAAGGCGTGCCGATCGGCGAGATCACGGCGCGGTATGAGGCCGCCTATCTGGCCGACATGGGCCTGCTGAACGTCAGCCCGCCCGACATCGCCCCGCACGTCACCGACTACATCGACGCCATCACGGCCCAGATCCAGGCTATCATCGACGCCGGCAACGCCTACGCCGCCGAGGGTCATGTCCTGTTCGACGTCTCCTCCTATCCGTCCTACGGCGCGCTGTCGGGGCGCAATCTGGACGACATGATCGCCGGCGCCCGCGTCGAGGTCGCGCCCTACAAGAAGAACCCCCACGACTTCGTCCTGTGGAAGCCGTCCAAGGCGGACGAGCCGTCCTGGCCGTCGCCCTGGGGAGAGGGGCGTCCCGGCTGGCACATCGAATGCTCGGCCATGATCGAGAAGACCCTGGGTCTGCCCATCGACATCCACGGCGGCGGCATCGACCTGATCTTCCCCCACCATGAGAACGAGATCGCCCAGGGCGTATGCGCCCACGGCCACGCCCATGGCGATCAGGCGCACGACGAATACGCCCACTACTGGATGCACAACGGCTTCCTGACCGTGGACGCCGAGAAGATGTCCAAGTCGATCGGCAACGTCCTACTGCTGCATGATCTGGTCCAGGCCATGCCGGGCGAGGTCGTGCGCTGGGCCCTGCTGAGCGCCCACTATCGTCAGCCTCTGGACTGGAACCAGACCCTGCTGGAGCAGAGCCGCAAGAACCTCGACCGTCTCTACGGCGTCCTGCGCGACGCCGACGCAGCCCTGGCCGACTTCGACGAGGCCACGCTGGATGAGGCTGAGATGGAACTGGCCGAGAATGCGATGGACCCGGTGCTGGACGCGCTGGAGGACGACCTGAACACGCCCGGCGCCATCGCCCAGCTGTTCGGTCTTGGCAACGCCCTGCGGGACCTGTTGAACGACGCCGAGGCCGACATCAACGACGTCGCTATGGCCCGCTGGAGCCTGACCGAAGCCGCCGGCCTGCTCGGCGTGCTGGCCCTGACGCCGGACGAATGGTTCGAGGGCGGCGATCCTGCGCTCAAGGCCGAGGTCGAGGCCCTGCTGGAACAACGCGCCGCCGCTCGCGCCGACAAGAACTGGGGCGAAGCCGACCGCATCCGCGACCGCCTCAACGAACTGAACGTCGTCGTCATGGACGGCCCGCAAGGCGCCACCTGGCGCATGAAGGGCTGATTCTTCCCTTCTCCCCTTGAGGGAGAAGGTGGCCCGTCAGGGCCGGATGAGGGGTGTGGGCACGACTTTTGAATGTCGTGGATCAGACGTTGCGGTCTTGATCGGATGGGAGGTGCTTACACCCCTCATCCGTCAGCCCTCGGATCAAGTCCGAGGACTGCCACCTTCTCCCACAAGGGGAGAAGGGAGTCGCTACCGCGCCCGCCTGATCAGCTCGTCCGCCAGCGCGTCCGTCAGATAGCCGTCCGCCACCCGCCCGTTGGCCTGCTGCCAGCGGCGCAGGGCCGCGCGCGTGTTCGACCCGATCACGCCGTCCACGCCCTGGGTGTCGAAGCCCATGCGCGTCAGGGCCGTCTGGGCGCCGACGCGCTGTTCGCGGGTCAGCGGGCCGTCATTGGGCCAGGTCGCCGTCAGCGGCGGCTTGCCCGCCACCCCGTCGGCGATCAGGCCGATGGCCAGGGCATAGCTGACCGAGTTGTTGTAGCGCCGGATCACATAGTGGTTGGGCAGGGCCAGGAAGACCGGCCCCTTGGCCCCCTGCGGCAGCAGGATGGTCGCGCCCTCGGCGGCTTCATCGGCGTTCAGCGCGCCGCCGTTGGCCAGACGCACGCCGCGCGCCGACCACCAGGCCCAGTCATGCTTGGGCCCCTCGGCCTGGCTGTAGTCGAAGTCGGCGGGCAGGATGACCTCATACGCCCAGCCCTGACCGCGCTTCCATCCGGCCTGGGCCAGCAGATTCGCCGCCGAGGCCAGGGCGTCGGCGTCCGAGCCCCAGATGTCGACCTTGCCGTCGCCGTTCTGATCCACGCCCAGCTTCAGATAGTTGTCGGGCATGAACTGGGTCTGGCCCATGGCGCCCGCCCAACTGCCTTTCAGGCCGCTGCGGCTGCGGCGACCATCGACAACGATGTCGAGCGCATTCTTCAACTGGTCCTCGGCCCAGGCGCGGCGGCGACCGTCATAGGCCAGGGTCGCCAGCGAGCGAATGACGTCAAAATCGCCCTGAACCTGACCAAAGGCGCTTTCCTGCGCCCAGACGCCCAGCAGGATCTCGGTCGGCACGCCGAATCGCTGCGTCACCTCCCATGGCACGCGGTCCACGCGCTGACGCGCCATGGCGATTCGGGCCGGGGCGGTGGCGCTCTGGATATAGGCGCCGGCGGGGCGCGAGAACTCGGGCTGGTTGCGGTCCAGGCGGATGACGCTGGCGTTCGGCGTGACGCCGTTCAGCTCACGCGAATACTCCCACTTCCGCGCGCCGCCGAGCCGATCGAGGAAGCTTTTCTTCCAGGCCTCGAAGCTGGCCTGGTCATAGGCGTCGGCCATGTCCGTGGCGGCGGGCGGCGTCGATGGCGGGGTCGCCGGCGCAGGCTCGACGACGGCGGGCGGAACAGGCTGCGGCTGAGGCGGCGACGGAACCATGGGCGCGCAGGCCGCCACAGAACCAATCAGGACAAGACGATAGGCGATACGCATGAGCACAGGCTAACGCCCCCAAATTCCACGACCAATCACAAGCGCGCGAAGCGGAAAGGGGTTTCCGTGAAAAGGGTTAAGTCGCCGCTAACCCTTTTCGACAGTGGCCGATTAACGAACGGCGTTTTACATTTCTGCTCCCTTGGACACGGCCTGGTGGCGGAGGGGCGACGCGCCGGACGTGCATGTCCGGAGACCCTCCGTTCGACCCGGAGGCCAGGCCTCCAGCGGAATCCCGGTGCGGAATGTTGACGAAAGGCGAGGGCCTCTCTATACGCACCGCTCCGCCGCAAGGTCCTTCTCGCAAGGACCCGCGCATTTGTTTTTGACCGCCCTCACGGGCCTCCAATTCTTCGGGACGTCCGACCATGAAGGTCCGTAGCTCGCTTAAGTCGCTCAAGGGTCGCCACCGCGACTGCAAGATCGTTCGCCGCAAGGGCGTGGTCTATGTGATCAACAAGACCGACCCGCGCTTCAAAGCCAAGCAAGGCTAAAACCTGTCGGCGCCGGTTTCGGCGCTGCGGTTGCGATATTCAAAGGCTGTGGACCCTGTCCGCAGCCTTTTTCGTGTCTCGACGTCAGGCTGCTGGAACGCGGCGATTCGGCCTCTTCAGCGGTTCGGGCGATTCCTTTCTTGCCCTTTCGGCCCCCTGTCTGCTTGAGAGTGGGTTCACGGTCGCCCGTCGGCCAATTCAAGTTTCGGAGCTTTCTTCATGGCCGACGACGCCCCCGCCTTTGACGCTTCCTCGGACGTCCTGACCGCCACGGCCCAGGGCCGTCTGCGCTCGATCATCGAGCGCCTGGAGCGCCTCGAAGAGGACAAGCAGGCCGTCATGGTCGACATGAAGGAGGTCTTCGCTGAGGCCAAGGGCGAGGGCTATGACGTCAAGGTCCTGCGCAAGGTCCTGCGCCTGCGCAAACAGGACAAGGCCAAGCGTCAGGAAGAAGAAGCCATCCTCGACCTCTATCTGTCGGCCCTCGGCGAGATCTGAGGGAGGCGGGCCTGAAGCGCACCCCCTTCAAGCCCCCCAGCGACCGCCCTTCACGCTCCAGCAGCCTGAAGGGCGGCGACGCATCCAAGCTGCGCTCCAGCGGGTTCAAGAGCAGCGGCTTGAAGGGCGACAACGCCAACAAGCCTGGCGCCTCTAATCTGCGCTCAAGTAGTCCGAAGGACGGTAACGCACTCAAAAAGAAGCCGCTGTTGAGCCCTTGGGAACAGCAGCGTGAGGCCGCTAGGCGGGCGGCGCTCAACGCTCTGAAACGCGCCCGCCGCTCGGCCGAGAAGGCGGGCGTTTCGCTGTCCGAATGGGAGGGCGACTTCCTCGATTCGGTCGGCGAGCGAATCCAGACCCACGGCCGCGCCTTCGCCGACCCCGAGAAAGGCGCTCCCGGTCAGGCCTTCTCGACCATGCAGGGTCGCAAGCTCAAGGAAATCACCGCCAAGGCCAACGGCGAAGAAACCCGCCCTTGGATGCGCAAGGCGAAGAAGACGGAGGAGTGAGGAATCGCTTTCGCTGCTGCCGCCGTCATTCCGGGACGCGCAGCGAACCCGGAATCCAGACGGATGATGCTTCCCATCGCCCCTTGGCGCCGCCGGGGTGACGGCTTGTGCCGCGCTTGGCGATGACTTCTTCCAACTGCGGACATCGAATCGTCAGCGCCCATCAGTCCTCCGCTGGACAAGCCATTGGGTCCAGAACACGCTCACACCCCGTGCCCCAAAGGACAGCGGTCAGCGCCGTGACTGCAATAAAACCGCCCAAAACAACCGCGACCGCTACAGCCAGGACGCGAACAAATTTGCGAAGCTGACGCCTACTGTCGGGATCAACGGTTTCTGCGACAACATCGCCGAACTTGACCGCACCCCAGCCGAGCGCAGCTAACGCAAAGAGAACGGCGAGCAGCTGGAAAACACCTGTCATCTGCCAATGATTAGCTAGCGGATGGTCGTCCCGTATTCACAAAACTCTGCTTCCCACCCTTAGGCGAACTTCGGTTCACGCCCATGGCGGACCTCCACGGTCCCATTGGCAGAGGCCGTTGAGGCTGTATGGTCGGCCATGGCTCGCGACCCCACACCTTACTATCGCGTCTTCACCACTAGGTTTGACCGTGAGGTCAGATGGGATGAACTGGATGGTGTTCTTGGCCCTCTATCAGCGCTGGACACGAAAGCCGTGGATGCGTCCTTCGCAGAGTTCGATGCTGCGCTGACGGCTTCGTTCGAAACTCCCGCCGCTCAGGCGCCAGCCACGGGCTGGGAAGTCAGTGAACAACCTGACACGGCTATTACACTCCTGTTGGACCAGTCCGGCTCGATGCGCGGCGCCCCTATGGCGCTTGCCGCTGCGGCAATTGCGCAAGCTGTTCGGAGACTGAGGGCTGCGGGCTGTCGAGTCGAAGTCCTCGGGTTTACTACCGCTTCGTGGAGGGGTGGCAGACCGCGCAGACGATGGAAATGGCGGCTCAGACCGCGTCACCCGGGCCGACTTTGCGAACTCCTCCATGTCGTCTATCGCGACGGCGACGACGAAGGCAGCGAGATTTCCGGCGCTGCGATCAGGTCGATGCTCAGGCCGGACCTTCCCAAGGAGAACATCGACGGTGAAGCCGTTGTCTGGGCCGCAAGTCGCCTTCTGGTTAGGTCGGAGGCCGCAAAGACCCTGCTGGTTCTCTCCGATGGATCCCAGTGGACGACTCAACTCAACAGGCGAATGGCGCAATGTATCTGGACGCTCATCTGCAGTCGGTTTTGGATAGCATCCGTCGGGAGGGCCAAATCCAAATCGGGGCCGTTGGGATCGGCTACGATGTGAGCGGATGGTATCCAGAGTCGATCTCTGTCCAGTCTGTAGGTGATTTAGCTTCGAGTTTGAACGCCTTCATCGACCGACTTCTTAGCGTTACACCCGCTAGAGCTCATTGAATCCAACGACCGCTTCCCACCCTGAGCTGACATCCAGCCTGTCCGCTTCACCGCGCCCTACCTGGTCACCCACGGTCCCGCCCCGCCGGTCTTGATGTGGGCGGCCTGCTTGCGCCGGAAGCGGCCGCCGCGCTGCGGTTCGGGGTTCCCGGCGTCATTCCGGGAGGCGAAGCGAACCCGGAACCCAGGCACTTCCTTGTTCCTCCGCCCGGTGCGGTGTATGCGGCGAGGGCTGCTTTCGACCCATGGCGGACGAAAGGAGGTGCGGGTAAAGACGCAGCATGTTGGATTTTCGCCCTTCCTTCCCGTCCGATCTGCCTCGCGTCATGGAGATCTGGCGCGCGGCCGTTGACGCGACCCACGACTTCCTTGCCGCAGACGACCGCGACGCCATCGAGGCTGAGCTTCTAGGCTTTTTCCCGCAGGTATCTCTGCGCCTTGCCGTTGATGGTTCTGATACGCCGCTCGGCTTCATGTTCTTGCATGAAGGGCATCTGGAGGCGCTTTTTGTGGACCCGGATCAACATGGCAGAGGTATTGGCAAAGCCCTTGTTCATAAGGCTCTTGCCGCGCATCCAGACCTGACGGTCGATGTGAACGCGCAGAATCCGAAGGCCCTCGGTTTTTACGAACATCTAGGCTTCGAACGTATCGGGCGATCTGCTCAGGATGGTCAGGGCAGGCCTTATCCGCTCATACATCTCCGGCGCCGGGCCGATAGCTGAGAGGACCCTCCGCCCACAGCAGACGTTCGCCCTGTCCGCTTGACCGCTCGCCCTACTTGCTCATCCACGGGCGCGCCGCGCCGGTCTTGATGCGGGCGGCCTGTTCGCGCTGGAAGCGACCGCCGCGCGGCGGTTTGGGGCGGGCGTCGAGCGCTTCCTTCTTTTGGCGAAGCGCGCGTTGCAGGGGCGTTTCGCCCGGACCCTCGGCGGCGGCTGCGGCGGGGGTGTCGTCGTGAAGATCGCTCATGCCGACAGCCTAGCACGTCGAAAGGGTAGGGGTCAGTCCAGTTCCTGAACCCCGCCGCCCGAGACGGTCAGGACCTGGCCGCTGACCCAGGACGCGGCGGGCGAGCACAGGAAGAGGGCGGCGTTGGCGATGTCCTGGGTCTCGCCCAGTCGCCCCAGCGGCGTGTGCTTCAGCATGGCGGCCTCGATCTGGGGCGTCAGCACCTTGGCCAGGGCGTCGGTCTTGATCGCCCCCGGCGCGATGGCGTTGACGCGGATGCCCTTGGGGCCCAGGTCGAAGGCGACGTTGCGGGTCAGGTGATTGACCGCCGCCTTGGACGATCCATAGGACGCCATGCGGCTGTTCTTGTTCTCGCCGGCCATCGAGGAAATGTTCAGGATCGCCCCGCCGCCCGCCTGCACCATGTGGGGCGCGACCATCTGCATGAAGCGGAACATGGCGAAAACGTTGAGCTGGAACGCCCATTCGAAATCGCGCATCGGCATGTCGAAGGGCTTGGGCCCGCCGCCGCCGGCGTTGTTGGCCAGAAGGGTGATCTTGCCGAAGGCCTGAAGCGCGGCGTCGATCACGGCCTGTCGCTGGGCTTCGTCGGTGACGTTGCATTCCAGGGCAATGGCCCGGCCGCCCGCCGCCACGATGCCCTCGGCCACCGCGTGTGCGCCGTCCTTCTTTAGGTCGGTGACCACCACGGCGGCCCCGGCCTGCGCAAAGGTCTCGGCGATGCCGCGACCGATGCCGGCGGCGCCGCCGGTGACGATGGCGACGTCGCCGTCCAGCCGAAATGCGCTCTCGATAGCCATGGCGTCCTCTGTCCAGCCCAAGGGGGTTCAGAGGTAAAGCTCAGCTTGCGAGTTCAGGTTCCGCGCCTCAGCCCGCTTCCTTCAGCTGCTCTTCCAGCCCCTGTTCGCGGACCTTGCGGTACAGGGTCGAGCGGCCGATGCCGAGGCGCCGCGCGATCTCGCTCATGTGGCCGGAATAGACCTCGATGGCGTGCTGGATCAGGTCGCGTTCGATCTCTTCCAGGGTGCGCAGGTGGCCGCGCGCGTCGATGATGCGTACAGGACTGTCAGGCTGGGCCTCGCCGGTCGCTTCGCTGGCGGGAGTCTCAGCGCGGTCGTGCGAGATGACGCCGCCCGAGGTCAGCGGCATGGCCACGCCCGAGATGGCCGGGAAGTCGTGCGGCTGCAGCAACGGCGAATCCGCCAGCACCAGGGCGCGATAGATGGCGTTTTCCAGCTGGCGCACATTGCCGGGCCAGTCGAAGGCCTGCAGCAGGGCCATGGTCTCGACGGCGCAGCCGGCGACCCGCTTGCCTTCTTCGACATTGAAGCGGGCGATGAAGTGCTCCACCAGGGCCGGAATGTCCTCGCGCCGTTCGCGCAGGGCCGGCGCCTCGATCGGGAAGACGTTCAGGCGGTAGAACAGGTCCTCGCGGAAGGCGCCTTCCTTGACCTGCTGGGCCGGGTCGCGATTGGTGGCCGAGACGATGCGGACGTCGACCTTGACCGCGCGCTTGGCGCCGACCGGGTCGATCTCGCCTTCCTGCAGGGCGCGCAGCAGCTTGACCTGCATGTCCAGCGGCAGCTCGCCGATCTCGTCCAGGAACAGGGTGCCGCCGTTGGCCTCCATGAACTTGCCGAGGTGCTTGTCGGTGGCGCCGGTAAAGCTGCCCTTCTCGTGACCGAACAGGATGGATTCGACCAGATTGGCGGGCAGGGCGCCGCAGTTGACGGCCACGAAGGGCTTGCCGGCTCGGTCCGAGGCGCCGTGCAGGGCGCGGGCGATGACCTCTTTACCGACGCCGCTTTCGCCGGTGATCAGCACCGGGATGCCGGACTTGGCGGCGCGCACGCCCAGAGCCTTGACCATGCGCATCGGCGGGCTGTCGCCGACGATGTCGTCAAACGAGGTCCGGCCCGAAACGTGTTTCTTCAGACGACCGATCTCGGCCGAAAGCTGCGTCAATTGCAGGGCGTTGCGCACCCCGATCAGCAGCCGCTCCGGCCCCACCGGCTTGACGAAGAAGTCCTGGGCCCCGGCCTGCATGGCCTTGACCACGGTCTCGATGCCGCCGTTGGCCGTCAGGACGATGACCGGCACAGCCACGCCCGCCGTGCGGATTTCCGCCAGCGTCTCCAGACCCGACAGGCCCGGCATGACGAGATCCAGCAGGACCACATCGGCGCCGCCGCCCTTGGTTAGGCGGTCGATAGCCTCACCCCCGCTCTCGGCGTGGAGGACGGCATAGCCTTCGCGGTCCAGCACCGCCTGAATCAGGCGGCGCTGCGTGGGATCATCGTCGACGACCAGAACGGTCTTGGCCATGTGAAACACACCCTAAAACATCACCGTCACGGCCGTCCTCGTTGCTCGGGATCGGCTCGCTTCCAGCTGACCCATAACAGGCAGGGGGTGAAGATCGGGTTTCGGAGAACTGAGTCAGGGGTTAACGGCGACGGGGGCGGGGCAGTCCTGTTCGGGCGTGAAACGAGCCTCGCCGCGCGGGGTGGAAAGGTCGGGCCAGGCCGGGGCGACCGGCGCGGTTTGCGGGTTCTTCAGCAGTTCGCGCACGTCGTTTGAACCCGATCCGCAGAAGACGACCCGATAGTCGCCCTGATGCGTCCAGGCCCCGTCCGGCCCTTGCGCGAATAGGGCGATGCGGAAGCGGTCGGCCAGCAGCACCTCGGTCTTGCCGTCGCCGTTCAGATCGCGGGCGGTCGCCAGACATTCGGCGGCGTCCTCGCAGTCATATCGAGGATCGTCCCGCCGCACCGGCGTCACGAACCCAGGGGGCAAGGTCGCGCCTTCGGGCCAGACGCCGACGCGCGGCGTCCGGGGCGGAAGGGAGTCGTCCTTCTGCTTCAGATCATAGCGATTGTCCGTCGCCTGCGCCTGTTTGGCCCGGCGCGCGATCTCGGCGTTTGACGACTTGGCCAGATCGGCCAGGGCCGCGCGACCCGGCTTGCCGGCCTCAAAGCGCAGGAAGCCGTAATCGAACTGGGCCGCGTTGACGGCCCCCCGCTTCAGCCGCGCGACCTGATCCCCTACCGACAGGCGGGCGGGGTCCAGCAGGGGGCTGAACAGGGCCAGGATGACCGCGACGGTCAGCACCGCGGCGGCGACATTGGTCCGCTCCAGCGGCTTCATCCACGCCGTCTTCTTCCAGAAGGGCGACAGCGCCGCCCAGCCGTAACCCGCCGCGTAGATGACCCCGACTAGGGCGCAGGCCGAGGCGATGATCCGGTCGGGGGTCAGGCCATGCTGGCCTATGCGAAGGCTTAAGCCCCATATGGCGATCAGGATCAGCGGCGTCAGCAGGACGGAGGCGACCCGTACGGCGACGCGCAACACCACCGGCGGCAGATTGTCTTCTCGCCCGTCCTGGTAGGCGGTGTTGATCAGGATGATCAGGGCCGCCGCCGCTGACAGCACCAGGGCCGTGGCGCTGCCCGTCTTCCACAATCCGTCCAGCCCGGTGAAGGGCAGGGCCAGCAGGAAGCCCGCCACCAGCACCGTGATGACCAGCAGTAGACAGGACAGCAGCATCAGGGCCACAGTCCGCACGCCCCGGATCAGACCGCTGCGCACGTCGGTCAACTGCACCGCGACCGCGAAGACCAGGCAGGTGACGGGGATGGAGAACCATTCCTCGCCGATCAGGTCGGACAGGAAATCGAGGCTGATGACCCGGAACAGGGCCGCGCCCAGGAACAGCAGCAGCCAGAAGGCGCCGGTGAAGCCCAGCGACAGGGCCAACTGCACCCCCGCCTTCCACGCCGTGTCGAAATAGTCGTCGAAGTCGGCGATCCATCGTCGTGACGCGACCGCCGGAACGATCAGGTGATGGGCGATGAACAATGCGGCGGCGGCGAAGGCGATGACTGGGAAACGCAGATAGGGCGGATAGAAGCGTCCGTCCGTCGCCTGCTGCGCCACGTCGTGCCAGCCCAGCAGCATCAGCATGGCGGCGGAGATCAGCCCCCAGATCGCCAGCGCCTTGACCGACAACCGCCCGACCCCCGCCAGCAGCATGACCGGCGTAAAGCTGACGGCCAGGATCAGCGCCCCGAACAAGGGCGGATAGGTGGCGGGCCAGGTCAGGGCGTCATGCGAGGCGCCGCTGCGATACAGGGCGTAGAGCAGCAGCCCCTGAACCAGCCCGATCCCCAGACGCGCGACCGCCAGCCCCTTCGTCCCGCCTAGCGAGGCGCGTCCGGTCTGATCGTTGTACGGGTCGGTCATGGCATGGCCCCTTGCGCTTGGCGGACAGGGTGGACCGGGACGGCGAGAAGGGAAAGCGCCCACCTCATCCTTCCTTCTCCCGCAAGGGGAGAAGGGCGCTTGGCTTGCGATCGTTCTTTAGGCTGCTTGAGCATCTCTACCCGCCGCGCCCGCTTGCGCCCGCCCGTCCGCGCCCCCACAACTTGACCATGAACGCCCCCATCAAGACCCCCGACCTGACCGACGCCCCGCTGTGGGACCTGTCCGACCTCTACGCCTCGCGCGAGGATGCGCGCATCCTCGCCGACCTCGACCGCGCCAAGGCCCTGGTCGACCAGATGAACGCCTTCCAGGGCCAACTGGTCGGCCAGCGCGGCGACGCGGCGGCGCTGGGCGCGGCGCTGGATCAGACCATAGCCCTCTACGAACAGGCGGCGGACGTCATGGGCGGCTTGGGCGCCTACGCCTTCCTCGCCGCCTCGACGGCGCGCGACGATGCGGGCGCGCAGGGCTTCGAGGCCAATATCCGCGAGAAGATGACGGTCATCGCCACGCCGACCGTCTGGCTGACGCTGGAGATCAATCAGCTGGAGGAGGCCGAGATCGTTGCGGCGCTTTCCGCTCATCCGGCCGCCGCGCGCTGGTCGCCCTGGCTGCGCCGGGTGCGGGCGATGAAGCCGCATGAACTATCGTCCGAGCTTGAGACCTTCATCGCCGAGCGCGGCCCGATTCAGGCCCAGTGGCCTCGCCTGTTCGACGAAACCCTGGCCGCCCTGCGGGCTGACGCCGACGGCGAAAGCCTGACCCTGTCCGAGGCGCTCAACCGCCTCAGCGACGCCGACGCCGCCAAGCGCGCGTCCGCCGCCGAGGGCCTGTCGAAGGCCTTCGCCGACAAGGCCCAGACCATGGCCATGGTCATGAACACCGTCGCCGCCGACAAGGCGCTGGAAGACAAGTGGCGCGGCTTCAAACGCCCCGCCGACAGCCGCCATCTGGGCAACGAAGTCGACGGCGAGAGCGTCGACGCCATGGCCGAGGCCGTGGCCGAAGCCTATCCGCGCATCTCGCACCGCTATTACGCGCTCAAGGCCAAGGCCATGGGCCGGACGACGCTGAACCACTGGGACCGCAACGCCCCCATCGAGGCGACGCCGCCGCGCACCTATGACTGGAAACAGGCGCGCAAGGTGGTGTTGGCCAGCTTCAATGATCTGGGCGGTGACTTCGCGGAGCGCGCGGCCTGGTTCTTCGACCGGCCGTGGATCGACGCACGGGCGCGACCCGGCAAGCAGTCCGGCGCCTACGCCCACCCGGTGACGGCGGACCGCCATCCCTACGTCTTCCTGAACTGGATGGGCGAGCGGCGAGACCTGCTGACCCTGGCCCACGAACTGGGCCACGGGGTGCATCAGACCCTGGCGGCGGCGCAAGGCAGCTTGCTGGCCGACACGCCGCTGACCTTGGCCGAGACGGCGTCGATCTTCGCCGAGGGCCTGACCTTCGACCGCCTGCTGGCCGAGGCGACGCCCCAGGACCAGCGCGCCCTTCTGGCCGGTCGCATCGAGGACGGCCTGAACACGGTGGTGCGCCAGATCGCCTTCCACCGCTTCGAGACCCGCTTCCACCACGAACGCGCGGCGGGCGAGGTCCCGGTCGAACGCATCGGCGAAATCTGGATGCAGGAGTTGGGCGCCAGCCTCGGCCCGGCGGTTACGCTGAACCCCGGCTATGAAAACTGGTGGGCCTACGTCAGCCACTTCGTCCACTCGCCCTTCTACGTCTATACCTACGCCTTCGGCGACCTGCTGGTCGCGGCCCTGATGGAGACGCGCGCCAAGGACCCTGAGGCCTTCACGCCGCTGTATCGCGACCTGCTGTCGGGCGGCGGGGCTCATACCTATGTCGAGGCGCTGAAGCCCTTCGGCCTGAACCCGCGCGACCCGGCCTTCTGGACCATCGGCACCCGGCGCCTGGAACGCCTAGTCGATCAATTCGAGGCCCTGTCGGCCCAAGACTGAGCGAGGCAAGACGCCGCGTGGGCTTGAGCCCCACGCGGGCGTCGCTATAAGAGCCGTCGAAATCTTGACTCTTTTTCGGAAGACCTGAATGGCCGACCAGCACGCAGACCACGCCGAACACGCCTATGTGCACGGCTCGATGGAAATCTCGGAACAGGTTTCGACCTGGCATCTGTTCCTCTTCCTGGCCAAGTGGGGCTCGCTGGCCATGGCCGCGGTCCTGCTGCTGCTGACCGTCTGGTTCGCGGTAGGCGCGGGCTTCCTGGCTGGCGCGATCAGTGCTGTGGCGCTCTGTGTGGTCGGCTTCTTCGCCCTACGTTCCAAGCCCGCCCACTGACGACCGCGCCGCGCTTGCGGCGCTGCGATATTTGAAAAGCCCGCCGGACCCCGCGTTCGACGGGCTTTTCTTTTGGAATTAGGCGCGGGCCGCGGCACGATTTTGCCTCTCCTTGCGTCAAGAGGCGGCGCTGGCGCAAAGAAATCACGCAGTTGCAGCAATTTCGACTTTGACGCGCCCTTCGCCTTCGTCCTAACGTTCGGGCTCTGGGGGACTTGGGAGGGATTCGCTTGGCTGTCGCCATCGCCGTGACCCGCGAGCGCCGTGAAGGCGAAACGCGTTGCGCTGTAACGCCGGAAACGGTGAAGAAGCTGATCGCCCTGGGCGCGACCGTCTCGGTCGAGGCCGGGACGGGCGTCGGTTCGTCCATTCCCGACGCTGACTACGCCGAGGCCGGCGCCACGGTGAAGCCCGACACCCGCGCGGTGCTGGAGGGCGCCGACATCGTGCTGAAGGTGCGCGGCCCGACGGCGCAGGAAACCAGCGCGCTCAAGCCTGGCGCCATCGTCGTCGCCATGCTGGACGCTTATCGCGAGAAGGATACGGTCGAGGCGCTGAAGGGCGCCGGCGTCACCGCCTTCGCCATGGAATTCGTGCCACGCATCACCCGCGCCCAGGTCATGGACGTGCTGTCGTCCCAGGCCAATCTGGCCGGATATCGTGCGGTGATCGAGGCGGCCTACGCCTTCGGCAAGGGCTTCCCGATGATGATGACGGCGGCGGGCACGGTCGCCCCGGCCAAGGTCTTCGTCATGGGCGTCGGCGTCGCGGGCTTGCAGGCCATCGCCACGGCCCGGCGTCTGGGCGCGGTCGTCACCGCCACCGACGTCCGTCCGGCCACCAAGGAACAGGTCGAGAGCCTCGGCGCTAAGTTCCTGGCCGTCGAGGACGAAGAGTTCAAGAACGCGCAAACCGCTGGCGGCTACGCCAAGCCGATGAGCCCCGAGTACCAGGCCAAGCAGGCCGCTCTAACCGGCGAACACATCAGGAAGCAGGACATCGTCATCACCACCGCCCTGATCCCCGGTCGCGCGGCGCCGGTGCTGGTCAGCGCCGAGCAGGTGGCGTCGATGAAGCCCGGCTCGGTCCTGATCGATCTGGCGGTCGAGGCGGGCGGCAATGTCGCGGGCGCCAAGGCGGGCGAGGTCGTGACCACGGCGAACGGCGCCTCCATCGTCGGCTACACCAACCTGCCGGGCCGGATCGCAGCCGACGCCAGCGCCCTCTACGCCCGCAACCTGACCGCCTTCGTCGGGTTGATGCTGAAGGACGGCGTCGTGACGCTGGATCTGGAAGACGAAATCCTCAAGGCCGCCGTCGTGACGCACGGCGGAGCTGTGGTGCATGAAGGAGTGAAGGGCTGATGGAACACGTCGATCCCACCGTCTTCCGCCTGGCCATCTTCGTGCTGGCGATCTTCGTCGGCTATTACGTGGTGTGGAGCGTGACGCCGGCGCTGCACACGCCGCTTATGGCTGTGACCAACGCCATTTCCAGCGTCATCGTCGTCGGCGGCCTGATCGCCGCAGCCGCGCTTAGCCCCGAGGCTGCAGGGCCGAACGCCTGGATCGCCAAGGGCGCGGGTGTGGCGGCGGTGACGCTCGCCAGCGTCAACATCTTCGGCGGCTTCATGGTCACGCGACGGATGCTGGCCATGTACAAGAAGAAAGAAAGGCCCAAGGCCTCGTGATTTTTTCGCCGGTTCTGTTCGCCTTCTATGTCTCCTGGGCCGTCACCGGCCTGGGCGTGGCCCTGTGGATCTGGAGCTGGGTGCGGGTCAAGGACCCCATCGGCAAGCTGCGGTTTCAGGACTGTGGCGTGGTGCTGGTCTTCGCCGCCGTGCTGACGCGGATCGTCATCCAGAACCGCGAGATGACCGTCTTCGACTGGGCCATGATATTCCTGGGGCCGCTGTTCATCGCCGCCGCGCTGTGGCGACTGTCCCGCACCCAAGGTCTGACCAAACGCTAAGAGTAATCGTGATGAAAACCACCCTGATTTTCGCCGCCGTCCTGACCGCCGCCGTCGCCGCATCGGGCGCCGCCTCGGCCCAGAAGACCGAAGAGGTCGGCCAGAACCCTTACGGCGGCCTGCACTGGTCCGTCGCCGCGCCGCAGGGCGCCAACTGGGCGCTCCAGTGCCAGTTCGCGCCCGTGACCGTGCGCGGCATCCACATGAACCGCATCAACCACACCGGCACGGGCCGCATGGCCGGTCGCCTGCCGGGCGACAACGGCAGCTGCCGCGTGACCAAGACGGGCGGCGAGGGCGGCGTCGGCGTCGCCGTCGTCAAGAACGGCACGGCCACCTCGGCCGGCACCCGCGACGCGGCGACGCCGGCCGTCGTCAACGTCTTCTGACCTGAAATGACCGACTGACATGACCCTGGGGGAGGGGATCTGATGAACGCATCTTTAGCCGCGCTGGCCTATCTGGCTGCGGGGGTCCTGTTCATCCTCTCGCTCAGGGGCTTGTCCAGTCCCGAGACCAGCCGCCGGGGCAATAGCCTGGGCATGATCGGCATGGGTCTGGCTGTCGGCGTGACCCTGTTGACGCTGGGAACCTCGGGCGCGCTGGATATGGTGACGCTGGTCCTGATCGGCGGCGGCGTCGTGGTCGGCGGGGGCGCAGGCGCGCTGATCGCCAAGCGCGTGCCGATGACGGCCATGCCGCAACTGGTCGCGGCCTTCCACTCCCTGGTGGGTCTGGCCGCCTGTCTGGTGGCGGTCGGGGCCGTCTATGCGCCCGACGCCTTCGGCATCATGACCGCAGAGGGCGGCATCAAGACCCTGTCGATCGTTGAGCTGAGCCTGGGCGTGGCCATCGGGGCCATCACCTTCACCGGCTCGGTCATCGCCTTCGCCAAGCTGGACGGCCGGATGAGCGGCTCGCCCATCCTGCTGCCCGCTCGGCACCTGATCAACATCGGCCTGGCCCTGGCCCTCGTTTTCCTGATCGGGGTGCTGATCGGCACCGGCGGCACGGCCATCTGGGCCTTCTGGGGCGTCTTCGCCATTGCGCTCGTTCTCGGCGCGACCCTGATCATCCCCATCGGCGGCGCGGATATGCCCGTCGTGGTGTCGATGCTGAACTCCTATTCCGGCTGGGCCGCCGCGGCGCTCGGCTTCACGCTGGAGAACATCGCCCTGATCATCACCGGCGCCCTGGTCGGCTCGTCGGGCGCCATCCTCAGCTACATCATGTGCAAGGGCATGAACCGCAGCTTCATCAGCGTCATCCTGGGCGGCTTTGGCGGCGGTGACGCCGCAGCAGCCGGCGGCGGGGGCGCGGTCGAGACCCGCCCCGTCAAGCAGGGCTCGGCCGAAGACGCCGCCTTCATCATGAAGAACGCCTCCAAGGTCATCATCGTCCCCGGCTACGGCATGGCCGTGGCCCAGGCCCAGCACGCGCTTCGCGAAATGGCCGACAAGCTGAAGGAAGAGGGGGTCGAGGTGAAGTATGCCATCCACCCCGTCGCGGGCCGGATGCCGGGCCACATGAACGTCCTGCTGGCCGAGGCCAATGTGCCCTACGATGAGGTGTTCGAGCTGGAGGACATCAACTCCGAGTTCTCCTCCGCCGACGTGGCCTTCGTCATCGGCGCCAACGACGTCACCAACCCCGCCGCCAAGACCGACCCGCAATCACCCATCTACGGCATGCCGGTGCTGGACGTGGAGAAGGCCGGGACCGTCCTCTTCATCAAACGCGGCATGGCGGCGGGCTACGCCGGCGTCGAAAACGAGCTCTTCTTCCGCGACAACACCATGATGCTGTTCGCCGACGCCAAGAAGATGGTCGAGGGGATCGTGAAGGCGCTGTGAGCATCGTTCGCTGGCAGGACGAAGGGCAGCCGGGTCGGCCGATCTCGCTCGCGACGCTGCTGGGGATCGGCTTCTGTCTCTTTTGCTTCTTTGGCGGCTACAGGCTGATCGCATTCCTCTGGGTATGGGGGCAGAGCCCTGCGGCATGGTGGCCTTTGCTGGGGGCCGCTTCGGCCGTCGCCTTTTTTCTGGCGATGCTAGGGCCGTGCATCCTCCTTCCCTTGATGAAGCGCCTCAAAGTTCCAGGTCGTGTTGTGGCGGGCGTTCTTTGGGGATTGGGTATAGCCTGTGTTCTGGCAGTGGTCTGGGATTCCAGAAGCCGTGTCGAGATGCGCGGGCACGAGATCTGGGTGCGTAACGTCGTCGGCGGTGCTCAAGTCTATCGCCCGGCGGAGATCGTGTCCCTTCAGGTAAGTTGCCTGAACGGGCGGCGGAGTTCGCCGGAGCCCAGCCTGCGTCTTGAAATGAAGGACGGGCGTGAAATTGACCTCGCTGACATGTTCTCGCTTGGTCCAAATGGGCCAGAAACGGCGGCATGGCTCAATGCGGTGGAGGGCGTCGTGCAGGCAGCGCGGCATGCAGGAATCGCAAAGGCCTCGCGCCATCCCGAACAGGGATGGCTTCATTTTGATCGAGGTTGTGTGACGGGGTTCTCCGAGCGCTTTTCTGCCGACGATCGCGCGCGTGTGGCGGCCTTGTTTGCGTTTCCGTCGTGACGAGCCGAGGCTGTGCAGGACTTGACCGAGGCGGTCTCAAATCTAGCCCTTGGTCATGGGCGGCGGTTTTCCTACTGGCGGGGTCGCTTACGTCCTGTTCTGCCATGATCCCTGTTCACATCGGCGGCGGGCTGGAGCAGCCGACGGCGATTTTCGGCCTCGACCCGGCGCGGTCTGAGAAGGTCTGTGTCGGCGGTCTGACGATGCATGAGAAGTCGGACGACGTGGGGCGTCCCGTCTGGACTATCGGCGCGCGGGGCCGCGAGTGCCGTTCCCTGAAGCAGGTGGTCTATGGCTATGCGCCGGACGGGTTCGATACGGTCGTTCCGGCGGCGGTGTTGAAGTCGGGCGTTCGCTACACGGTGGTGGGCTATGGCCTGACCGGCGGGCCGCTGGCCCGAACGCCGTGGCGCGGTGGCGGCGACTTCGTCTTTGAGGATGGCCAATGGCGCCCAGCGCCGCCCTTCATGCCGGGACGTTGAGTCTGGCCGCGAACAGCGCCATCAAGCGTCAGAGCACTCACGGACGTTATGATGCAGGAGGGGGAGATGGATTTCAGCGCTGACGAAGTCATCGCCAACCTTTCGCTGACGCCGCATCCCGAGGGCGGGCATTTCCGGCCGATGGCGCGCGACCCAGGGCTGGCGGCCTGCGGGTCCGAAGCCTCTTCCGACTATCGGCTGCTGACTGGCGAGGCGGGCGACTGGCGTCTGGTCGAGACGACCGAAATCTGGGCCTTCTACATGGGGGCGCCGCTGGAGCTGGAGATCGTCACCGATCAAGGGCTTCGCCCGCTGGTTTTGAGTTCAGACTGCCCACAGGCGGCGGCGGCGCAGGGCGCGTGGCGCAGGTTGCGTAGTCTGGGCGACTGGACCCTGGCCAGTTGTTCGACGGCGCCGGGGCTGGCGGCGGATGCCGTGGAGACGCCGAGTGTCTGACCTCAAGACCCAGCCGACCGAGGCCTCGGTCGACGCCTTCCTGTCCGCCGTGGAACCAGCGCAACGGCGCGAGGACGCCTTGGCCGTCTGCGCCCTGATGCGCGAGGTGACGGGCGAGGCGCCGGTTCTGTGGGGGCCGTCCATCGTCGGCTTTGGCCGCTACACCTACGTCAACACGACGAAAAAGCCTGCTGACTGGCCCATCATCGGCTTCTCGCCGCGCAAGGCCGCGCTGACCCTCTACATCATGCCCGGCTTCCAGGCTCAGGCGGATCTGCTGGAGCGGCTGGGGCCGCACACGACCAGCGTGTCCTGCCTCTACATCAAGCGTCTGGACCGGATCGACATGGGGGCCTTGCGCGCGCTGTGCCAATGGTCGGTGGCCGAGATGAAGCGGCGCTATCCCTGATGATCGGGGTTTCCTCGGCCAGATCGAACGTCAGGCCGTCGCCAGCTTCCTGACCCTGAAGGCGAGGAAGATCAGCAGGCCGCCGAACAGGATGGCCCATGCCGCGATCAGCCACAGCAGGCCCATGGCCCCGCTGCCTGGCGCAAAGACCAGGATCAGGCCGAAAATCAGCGACAGGGCGCCCGCCGCGATCAGCGTCCATTCGTTCTCGATTTCCTTGCGCAGGCGAATGGCGCCGACGATCTCGATGATGCCGCGCAGGATCGACCAGAAGCCGATCAAATAGACCAGCACCAGGGCGGTCAGACCGGGCCAGACGAAGGCCAGGCCGCCGGCCAGGAGGCTGACCACGCCCGACAGGGCCAGCCACCAGCGCGGCGCGATCCCGCCGCCTCGGATCGCGGCGACTAGAGCCAGAATGCCGTCCGCCACGGCGTAGATTCCGTAGACAAGGATCAGGCTCAGCAGGCTGATCTGCGGCCAGACGAAGGTCGCAACGCCGAAGGCGATGGCGATGATCCCGCGCAGCAGCAACAGCCACCATGACCGATGAAGGGCCGATTTCACGATCCCTTCGAGCGAAGGCGCGGCGGTGTGGGACGACGTCATCAACAGTTCCCCGTCTGGCGTGAACTTAAAGGTCGCGCCTGGCCGAACGCCGTTAGGCTCCGCGAGTTCCCTCAGGCCGCCAGGCGCCAATCGGAATGGGCGGCGATAGGCGTAGCGTGGAACTCGTCCCACAGGGCGTCCTCGTCCGAGTAGCGGCTGCTGGCCGAGGCCGAGATGACGTCCACGACCTGTTCTTCCTGACGGTCCCAAATCACTGCGAGGTCCGAGGCGCCTTCGGCTTCGCACGGCACGATCATGTAGCGGTCGGCGAAGGTCTTGCGGGCGGGCTTTTGAACCGTCGGGGTGCGGGCGAAGGCCATGTGGTGATCTCCTGAAGCGATTGCCTCTTGCTGATGTTGAGAGGATGCGACAGCATTACGCCAGTTTCGGACGTAGGCTTGTGGAGAAGTTTCTTGCGGCACGACAAGGCGGCGATGGTCATCGATCTGGCGCGCGGCATGGCGGCCAGCGCCGAGGGGCTGACGCTGAACGAGATGGCGGGGCAGCTGCGTGTCGGTCGGCGCACGGCGGAGCGTATGCGTGACGCGGTACTGATGCTGTTCCCGCAGGTCGAGGAGGTGTCGGACCCGCCGACCAAGCGCTGGCGCATTCGCGGCGGCCTGTCGGCGTTCGAGCAGGCGCCGACCGCGACCGAGATGCTGGAGCTGACCAAGGCGGCGGCGGGTCTGCGGGGCGCGGGC
>NZ_JACARP010000112.1:0-1427 GCF_013386595.1 Brevundimonas sp. P7753
TCGCCGCCGTCGCCAGCTTCTTGCGCAGCTTGCAGATGAAGACGTCGATGATCTTCAGCTCGGGCTCGTCCATGCCGCCATAGAGGTGGTTCAGGAACATTTCCTTGGTCAGGGTCGTGCCCTTGCGCAGCGAGAGCAGCTCCAGCATCTGATATTCCTTGCCGGTCAGATGCACGCGATGACCGTCCACCTCGACCGTCTTGGCGTCCAGGTTCACGGCGATCTCGCCGGTGTGGATGATGGCCTGGGCGTGGCCCTTGGAGCGACGGACCACGGCGTGGGTGCGCGCGATCAGCTCGTCCTTGTGGAAGGGCTTGGTCAGATAGTCGTCGGCGCCGCCGCCGAAGGTCTTGACCTTGGTTTCAATCTCGTGGCTGCCCGAGAGGATCATGACCGGCGTATTGATCTTGCCGACGCGCAACTGACGCAGAACCTCAAGGCCGCTCATGTCGGGCAGGTTCAGGTCCAGCAGAATGAGGTCGTAGTCATAGATCTTGCCCAGATCGATGCCTTCTTCACCCAGGTCGGTCGTATAGACGTTAAAGCCTTCCGACTTGAGCATCAGTTCGATGCTCTGGGCGGTGGCGTGATCGTCTTCAATCAACAGGACGCGCATTCATGCCCCTCCAGGCAAAGCTTGGCTGCAGCCGCCGAGAAGACGACGACCGGGTAACCTTGTTCCAACGTTAACGGGTCAAAACCTTAAGAAGGGTTAACGGGTCCCGATATGGAACGCTTAGGCTGATTTGCGAATCGCCGTCGAGAGTCCCGAGTCAAGGATTCGTTAATTTATTAACCATGTCGCGCGCCTTGCCCCCTTGACGTTCGCAACATCCCCGACCGCGCGTCCAATCGTCCACAGCCGATCCCGCACCCGACAAGGCGAAGCGACCGATTCTGACGTGAACTAGGACAACATTCCTAGCCTGCCCCGCGACACCGCACATGATTGGGCCACAGAAAAAATACGTTCGGGAGCAACTGACGACATGGAATCCTATCGGGCCGAGCCCTATCGCGTGCCGGTGACGGAGGGCGACCGCATCCGCGCCGACGCGGCCCTGCATCTGGCGGCCTACGCCTTCGGGGTCCCGGCGACCGAGATGCTGCGGCGCGAGCGCACCCGCCCGCGCGCCTGTCGCGCCCGCTGGTCGGCCATGTACCTGGCCCATGTCTCCTACGGCTGGCCGCTGGAACGGGTGGGCCACGCCTTCGGCCTGAACCGCGCCACCGCCTCGACCGCCTGTCGCTGGGCCGAGGACGCGCGCGACCACGACAAGTACGACGCCGTCATGGACGGGCTGGAGACCTGTCTGCGCGCGGTCATGGAACTGCCCGCCGTCGACCTGGCCCTGGCCCTGGGAGCCGACCGATGAGCCTGCCGCAGACGCGAATCGTGGAACGCGCCCGCGCCCTGCTGGACCGGC
>NZ_JACARP010000113.1:0-307 GCF_013386595.1 Brevundimonas sp. P7753
CCCCGTGAACGGGGGAGGATTGAGAGACTTAGTTTTTTACTTCGGGCGCAGGTCGTTGGTGACGTCGCCGGTCTTGAGCGGCTTGCCGCCGAACTCCGACGCATAGGCCGGGGCCAGGAGGGTCTGGAAGGTCGAGGCGGGCAGGGTCAGGTAGTAGGCGCCCTCGACGTAGGGGCCGACGGCATAGGCGTCGAGCAGGAAGGTCAGGCCGCCAGCCTTGCCCGGCGCATCGCCGGGAGCGAGGACGATGGCCAGGTCCTTCAGCCTGGGGCAGGACCAGGTGTCGCCGCCGACCTTGACCGGGGTC
>NZ_JACARP010000113.1:332-959 GCF_013386595.1 Brevundimonas sp. P7753
GCGGTCGCGACCGTGTTCGGGTGGGCGCCGCCCGAGTAGTCGAAATCGGTGCGCATGGCGCTGAACAGGCGGCTGGTCTGGACCGGGTCGCCATAGACGATGGTCTTCTCATAGGGACCCATGGCGCTTTCGCCGCCCGCCTCGGTGCGGTCGGCCTGGGCGCCCTCGGCGTATTTGCCGAGGTCGGAGACCTCCTGACGATAGAGGCTGGCGTAGAGGTCGGGCTGGGTCTTGATGGCCTCGGGCAGGGTCAGGCTGACCTTGGCGTAGGGGGTGGCGCTTTCGTATTTCAGCGGGCCGTCCGCCTGGGCCGTCGCGGCGGGCTTCGANNGCCGCGACGGCGACGGTCAGGAGGAGGGCGCGGAGCGGGACGCGGTACGAGGTCATGCGGAGTTCCTTTTGGGAGGGCTCGATCAGGAAGCTAGGCCGTTGAACGCGATGGCGGCCAGAAGGATCAATCCCGCCTCGCGATTTGATTTGAACAGGCGCAGGGCCAGGGCGCCGTCCTCGGGCTTCAGCGCCTTGACCTGCCAGGCCAGGTGCAGGGCGTAGGCGGCCAGACCGACATAGAAGACGGGGCCGAGACCGGCGACGAAACCGGCGGCGCCCGCCAGCAGGACGGCCAGG
>NZ_JACARP010000114.1:0-2503 GCF_013386595.1 Brevundimonas sp. P7753
ATCACCACGCCCTCCCCACCCGGTCGCTTCGCGACCACCCTCCCCATGAAGGGGAGGGAGAGACGCGGCGCATGGGTTATCGACGCCTGGGCGACAGGATGTCGCCGAGGCGGTCGGGCGTGCCCTCGATCCGCTCCAGATGCGGGTAGCGCAGACCGTCGTGGTAGTCGAAGCGGACGGTCTTGAAGACGTCGCCGTTCTTGAGGATCAACTCGATGGGGGCGGCCGATCCCTTGGCGGCGGTGACGGCCTCCTTCAGCGCGTCGGCGGAGGCGGCGCGACCGCCGACGGCGACCACTTCCCAGCCCGAGGTCAGGCCCTGCTCGAAGGCCGGGCCGCCCCAGACGACCGAGGTGATCCGGTTGGCCTTGTTCATCATGAAGCCGAGGGAATAGGTGAAGTCGTTGCGGCCCAGCTCCTTGTAGAGGGCGCCCATGTAGCCCGACGGCTCCTCCTTGAAGACCAGGCGGTAGCCGCCGCGCTCGATACCGTCGAGCGGGCCGCGCGAGGTCGGGCCGACCGCGTCCAGACGCTCGCGCAGGAAGCCGGGCCAGTTGCCGGCCTGGACCCCGTTCAGGGTCGAGGTCACGGTGTCGAAAGTGTAGGGGGCCGGGTTCCAGTCGCCGTCCTGGGCGCCGAAGAAGGCCTTGGCGAAGTCGTCCAGCGACTTCTTGCCGCCGGTCTGCTCGCGGATCAGGGTGTCGGCGTCCAGCCAGATCAGCGAGCCCTCGCGGTAATAGTCCTCGCTGCGCTGGTAGGAGCCCCAGGGCTGCGGGCGGCGCTGGCTGATGATGGGGTCGTTGGTGGTGTCCTGCATGGCGCGCCACTGGCGGCCGGGGATGTTCTGGAAGCTGGCAGCGGTCATGGCCAGGACGTCCACGGCCTGCTGCTTCGACATCAGGCCCGCGCGGGCGGTCAGGACGAGGCCCCAGTACTGGGTCTGGCCCTCATAGACCCACAGCAGGGAGTTCTGCAGCGGCTCGTTGAGGTTGGGGGTCATCTGGTCGGCGGGGCGGCGCCACTTGCCGTTCCAGCTGTGGGTGTATTCGTGGCCCAGCAGGTCGCGGTCGGCCAGGGTGGCCTCGCGGTCTGTGAAGTATTTGGGATCGACGCTGTTCTCGGACGAGCGCTGGTGCTCCAGGCCGATGCCGCCCAGCTTGTCGGTCACGGCCACCAGGAAGTCGTAGTGGTCGAAGTGGCGGGCGCCGAACAGGCGGTCGGCCTGCTGGACCAGGTTGCGGTGGAGCTGGATGTGCTCGTCGGTGGCTTCGAGCATCTTGGCCGTGTCGCCCACCACGTTCATGCGGACGGGCGAGCGACCGCCGGGATCGAGGTCGATCTGGCGGTAGTGCTGGCCGGCGAAGACCGGGCTGTCGGCCAGGTGGTCGAGGGTGATGGGGGCGAAGCTCGCTACGCCATCCGTGAAGCTGACGGTGTCGAGGCCGGCGCCGTAGTTCCAGCCGGCGGGCAGTTTCAGGCTCGGCTTGAAGGTGATCTGCCGCGAGTAGTAGCCGGCGGGATAAAGCAGCGCCTTCTCCCACTGGATGTTCAGCATCTCGGGGGTGACGACGACGCGGCCCTGATTGCCCTCGATGGGGGTCAGCCACTGGAAGGCGACCTCGATCTGGCTGACGCCGGCGGGGACCTCGATCTGATAGGCCCAGGGCTGGACCGTGTTGCGCACCCACTCCAGCCGCTGGCCGTTGGCGGTAAACGTCAGCCCGCCGACGTTGGCGACGGGGCCGGCGGGGCTGTGGTTGCCCGGCAGCCATTGGGGGTAGAGCAGGACCATGGGCCCGGCCTGGGCGACGGGAATGGTCTGGCGCACCTGGACCAGGCGGCGGTCGATGTCGGTGGCGTCCACGTCGATGGTGATGACGCCCGGATAGGCCACGTCGCGCGGGGCCGGGATCGGCGCAAGCGCCACGGGCAGGGCGGGCGTGCCGACTTGAGCGAGCGCGGGCGCGCCCATCGAGATCAGCAGGGCGGCGGCGCTGACGGCCAAGGCGAAACGCTTCATGGACAGGAATTCCCCAAGGGCCGCCCCAACGCGGCTCGAACTGGGCCGCAGACCACAATGCGTCGGCCCCTGCGTCAAGCGAGGGAGGGCGGGATTGCACCGTGCAGAGAAAAAAACAGTGCAATTAGTGCAATAGCCAGGGGGAGAAGGGCGGTCAGGCTTTTTCCGTGGCCTGCCTGGCCAGGGCGACCTGATGCTGGAGGTCTTCCAGCCGGGCGCGTTCCTTCCGCTTTTCCTTTTCGACGCGCAGGAGGTCGGTGCGGGCGTGAGCCGCGCGGGTTTCGGGCGAAGGGCGGCTGGTCGCGGCGAGGTCGCGATGAATGCGGGTCCAGCCGCGCGCCTCGATCATGCGGCCGGCGCGGATGGCCTGTTCGGCGTTGAGCCAGGCGACATCGGCCAGTTCGGTCGGGGTGGCGTAGGCTTCGAGCAGGACCTCGCTCGGTCCCTGAAGGTCGAAGTCGGGATGGGGCGGCGCAGCGGGGC
>NZ_JACARP010000115.1:0-6609 GCF_013386595.1 Brevundimonas sp. P7753
CCGAGGCTAGAGTTTTCCGGCCCGAGTCAGGGTGACAGGCTGGCTATGTCACCCGGATTCATCAGCGTGATCGGCGTCTTGTTGCCAGTTCGCTCAAGACGTACGACGCCCGATTTGGGGTCCGACTTCCCGTCGATCAGTTTGGCCCGTCGGAGGGCGCGGAACTTCGTTTCCAGCCCCACGCCTTCGATACCTGCGAAGTTATTGTTCGCGGCCCGTCACTTTCGCCACCCGCCGTCTTCAAGGGAGAAGCTTTGGGGCCTCCGCCGATCGTGTCCCTGCATGAAGATCAGCTGAAGCTGCTCATCCGCACCGACGCCTTCACGTTGACGGTCACCGGGCGCGACCTCAGGTTTGATGCCCACTTGGATCTGGAGACGGAGAAGAGGTCTGCGGATGACTGGACGCAGTTGTTCCGGGCCCTTTCGCATCTCGCGACCGGGAAAGGCGTCATCAGCGTCGTTCCCGGCAAGTCTCCGAGCGAGCCCTTTGACGTGACGATCAGCACGGCCGTTTCCGGCGACGTCGTCGACGACGCTCCCGTATTCTTGCGAACGCTTGAGAGGGCTGAAGGGCTGATCGCCCTCGCCGGGGGCCAGAGGCTTCCGATGACGTTCGCTGAGCTCGCCGACACGGTACCCGACATCGAGGCCGCCTCGCGGCTTCTTCTCGACAAGCCTCCGAGCTTGACCTTCGACGTTCCGATTTCGCTGCCGATACAGAGCCCGGCTGAACTCGATGTCCTGCTGGTCAATCATTTGTCGTGGGCCGGTCAGACGTTGGCTTACGCAGCCACCGGCAAAATCCGGCGCCGGGACGACTCTGACGTCTGGGGAATCGAATCTGCGGAACCGCGAGACATCCGGCCGATCCCTCACGGTGGGTTCGACGAGTACATTCAGGCCCGTTCGGCCGAATACGACATGCCCAACATCATCTCTCGGGGCGAGGACGCCTGACCGCCTTTTCGGACAGGCAATCGACCTAGCCGTCCGCCGCCCGGGCTTCGAGGTCCGTGACCACGTGCTCGGCGACTTCCACGACAGTGGCGAAGTCGCAGACGATCTGCGCGTGGAACCTCACCGGTCGAGCTTGTTCCCCATAGGAATGCATCATGACCGGATCAAACGTCCCCAACCGACGCTGAGCCGCCTGTACCTCGATCCACCGCTCGGGCGTCCAGCCTCGCGCCATCAGCTCATCTTCAAGGCGGCGGAACTCGGCGGTGTCTGCGTCATCGAACGTCTTGGGCGGGATATAGAGTGGGATCCGATGGGCGAGCGCATGGCGATAGTCCTCCAGATAGCCGAACCATGCGCCCGCCGCTTCCAGGCAGGCGCGGGTGCGATCCGAAACGGTCGCCCTGAGCAGCACGTGATCCGGCGTGAAGCCGATTTGCCCGCGCCGTAAAGGCCTGCCCCTCGCGTCCCGCGGGTCGGTTTCGGACGTCCAAATCCAGGCGATGTTGTCGACTGCGCCGAAAGCGTTGATGACGAACGCTTGGAGAAACGCGGTGGCATCCCGAAGGTCACGCGGACCCGGATCCACCGCATCCGGTGGAAGGACCTCGAAGATCCGATCTACGCCGTGTCTCAGGTCGGCCAGACGGCGACTTAGACCGTGCTGCACCATTTCCCTGGCTCGTGCCGAACCGTAGGGGTGCGCGAAGAGACGGCGTGTGAGCGCGGATTCGCGCTCAAGCCATTCCTCGTGCATCTCGCCGATTTCCCGAATCTGGTCAGGCGTGTAGGGCATGCGCGTTCCTGCTCCGGTAACCCTCGCCGATCCCCATCTCCTACCGGGCTCGCGCTAGGGGCACGACGCCAAGGAGTCTTTCGACCTCCACAGCGAGATCATCCGCTATCGGCAAGTGCGCACGTTCCGCGCCCCAGACCTCATGGAAACGATCCACGGCCTCGATCGCCGCGTCACGAGCCAGAGCTTCGGGGAGGCCGGCGCGGGCCGCCATATAGCCGATCTCGTCCAGGGAGAATTCGGCCATCCGCTTCGTCCGGGCGTATTTCAAAGCCGCGTTCTCATCGGGGATGTAGACGGTCGTCGACAGGAAGTCGTAGCCGGGGGACAGCTCGGGCGTTCGGCCGTCGCGATAGATCAGCGACCAGTTTTTCAGGTGCATGTCGGCGTTGCCGATCAGGGTGTTGAACACCAGCCGACGGATAAACTCGCGCACCCCGGCTTCGCCGGTTTCCAGCCAGAGGACCTTCGCCAGATAGCGATAGGACCCCTTGTCGTACTTCTCGCCCGGATAGACGCCGAAGACCTGTGCGAAGTCCTCGATATGGATGCGGCCGCCATCCTCCCGGCGATCGAAACGACGGATGGCGAACGCCTCCTCCTCGATCTTGCCGATCCCCTCGGGCAACCCCTCGATCTGATCGAGCGGCACCAGCTCCACGTCGGGGATGTCCATGCCCATGGCGCGGGCCAGCCGCATCATCGCGAACTCGTTGGCTGCTACGCCGCGAAACCGGATGGATGGCAGCTTGATGATCCAGTCTCCGCCCCGACCGCTCGCCGGGATCGTCAGACCGCCCTGGGCCTTCTCGACCGCTGAGAATTTCAGCTGCACCCCCGCCAGAGAGAACCTCAGGGCGCCTTGGCCCCCAGCCCCCTTGGTCTCGTCCTCATGCTGATCTTCATCGTCTTCATTGAGCTCGCCTTCGCCCAGCGGGCGCACGGTCACGGCGCCTGGCAAATCCGGCCCCAGCACCTCAAGCAGCGGGTATTCCCGCATCGGCTTGATGCCCGCGCGCTTTGCCAGGTAGTCGCGAAGCGTTCCCTCGGGCAGGAGATTCGAAAAGAAGGGCGTCAGTCGTGTCTGGGTCGGCCGGTGATCGCGCAATAAGCCGCCTTGCTCGCCCTTGAATGACAGGCTGAGGGTCGGTCGATCCGGATCGTCCGCATAGGCGTCGTCGAACGAGAAGATCGACTGGTCGCCGCCCAGGGCGGAGATCACGCCGACCTTCCGGTCGTTAAGCAGGACTTCAAGGGCGTCGGCGGCCATCGCTAGTCCTCGTCATCAAGGCTGTAGGCGGGACGCTCCGCATGAGGCGCGTGCATCAGGGTGTTCCTGAGTTGCTTCAGCCAGGCCGCGGCGTCGCGGATCGGTTTCGCATGACGCGGGCGAGACGCGGGCGGATAGGTTAGAAATCCTTCGAGATTGGTCTTCAGCCGTTCCAGATCAGCGATCAGGAAGGGCCCACGAAACGCCGATGCTTGCGGCTCCAGATCTCGAAGGGTGGAGGCGATCGAGGCGATGTCCTCCCGCTCTGGCTCGGCCCTCTCGGCTTCCTCGGCGAGGCGGCGCAGCGTCGACAGGAGGTTTCTGGCCGATCTCTCGTCCGATCGCTCTTCGGCCGAACGAACCGCTGCCTCCACGGCGACAAGCGCATTTCTCGGGACGAGCTGAAGATCGAGGTCGAGCGAGCGCGCCAGCTCGATCAGGGTCGAAACCTGCATATCCACCTCTCCGTTCTCGATCCGGGAGATTTGCGCCTGAGTCAGATGCGCGCGAGCGCTGAGGTCGCGCTGACTCCAGCCCTTGGCCAGACGTGCTTGACGGATCGCTTCCGTGAGCGATTCCAAGCCGTACCGTTTTGATGTCTTATTCTGCATCGTTAAATCGATCTGATACAAAACTATATATCAAATTCCTAAGCCTAGGTCGAGAAACGATATACTTCAAAACATCAAAAATCCCAATTGATATCTTATTATATATCAGCCTGGCACACCCATCCCCAATGCATCTGCGACCCGCGTACTAATCCGATTGGCTGCGGCTTGGAGAGGATCATCCGCCAGATGCGCGTAGCGACTGGTCGTCGCCACGTGAGCGTGCCCGAGAAGCTTGCCGATCAGAGGCAGGCCTTCGCCACTGGCGAGACCCGCGCTGGCGAAGGTATGGCGCAAGTCATGTATCCGTACGTCGTCCAGACCGGCTTTGCTCCGAATGCGGACCCAAGCCCAGTCCAGGTTCGCGGTCGGCTGATCGGTCCTACGGCGGTCCGGAAACAAATATTTGCTGCCGTTGGGCTTGATCGCCGACAGGAGTTCGAGAGCCGGCGCCCCAAGAGCTATGGTCTTAGGTCCAGTCTTAGAGTCCCGTAGGCGCAACAGGCCTCGATCCAGATCGAGCTCCGACCACCTCAGACAGGCAATCTCGCTTTTACGAGCGCCGGTCAAAGCCAGCAGCCGCAGGATCGTGATGTGACGAGGGTCGGCGCCATCCTTTTCAAGCGCGGAAAGAACATCGCCAAGGCGGGCAAGTTCGGCTGGTGACAGGAAGCGATCCCTTCGATTGTCCCGGTAGCGCTTCACGCCTCGGACGGGGCTCTGTTCGATGAAGCCATACTCGACGGCGAAGTTGAAAATGCCGCCCAGGAGGCCGACCGTTCGCGCGGCTGCGCCCTTGCCGCCTCGCGTGTGAGGCGTCGCATCCTTGCGGATATTCCCGTTACCCACGTCGATCATCAGCCGCTGGATATCGGCCCTGGCGACATCGGTGACCTTCATGTTTCCGATACGCGGGTTGATATGCCGCTTGATCCGAATGCGATCGATCTGAAGCGTCGTCTCTTTCTTGGTCGCCGTTCCCTCTTCCATGTAGAGCTCACATAGCTCCCTGACCGTCATCTCCGCGCGTCGCTCGGCTTTCACCCGCTGAGGATCGCCGCCCATAGCCGCCCGCGCGAGCGCGCGACGCGCTTCTTCCCGCGCCTCTTCAGTCGTCAGAATTTCGCTCGTCGCCAGCGTCAGCATCCGCCGTGCGCCGCCGATCGTTCGGTATCTCACGATGTAGGTTTTCCGACCTTGCGGAGAGACCCGAACGCCGAAACCCTTCAACTCGATGTCCCACGCCAAATACCGCTCTGGGCCCGCCACCAGGGCATCCACGGCCCGTTTGGTCAATTTCATGGTCACCGTATGGTCACCTGACATTTCGCCTCCGTCCCGCCACAGCAGGTTTTGAGTGCCCATTCTGGTCACCACATGGTCACCAGTCGGGAGCAAATCGGAGGGTAAAGCGGTAACTACGGGTAACCACCCATTGCCCACAAAACGCCTAACATTCAGGCACTTGGGTAACAAAAGGCAACACCGGTAAACCCTAGGGTTCGAGCTCGATGTCCCAGTAGAGNNATTCCCGCCTGTTGCGGCGTGCGCCCGCCCTTCTTCAGATTGCAGGGTCCGCAGGCGGCGACGATGTTCTGCCAGGTGGTGCGCCCGCCGCGCGAGCGGGGGATGACGTGGTCGAAGGTCAGGTCCTGGGCCAGTCCGCCCTGCCCGCAATACTGGCAGGCGAAGCCGTCGCGCAGGAAGACGTTGAAGCGGGTGAAGGCGGGCTTGCGGTCCTGATCGACATAGGACTTCAGCGAGATGACGCTGGGCAGCTGCATCTCCATCGACGGGCTGCGCACCACCTTGTCATAGGTGGCGACCACGTCGACGCGCTCCTGCCAGACCGCCTTGACCACTTCTTCCCAGGGCCAGATCGACAGGGGGTAATAGGACAGGGGCCGAAAATCTGCGTTCAGCACCAGGGCGGGCCAGCCGGACGGCGGACGGGTCAGGACCTGCATCAGGCCCTCCCGCGCATACGGGGGGATCTTGAGGCGACAGGAGTGAGGACACGTCTCCTTCCCTAGTCTTAGCCAGAACAGCCTACGCCCGATTCCCCCTCATCGCCATGACCGACATGCAGCGTTTTCGTGACGCCGCCTCAGAAGATCTCGACCAGTTCGAAGCGTTCGCAGACCACCTTCATGCCCGGCGCCCAGCTGCCTTCGCGGCGATAATAGGCCTCGTGCGCATCGCGCCACCATTCATAGGTCAGGTCGCCCTCCCCCTCGGCGCGGGCAAAGTCCTCGCTGACCTGCTCGAAGGGCATGATCTCGACCTCGGTCGTGCGGATGGCGCAGCGCGGAACCCCGGCGCCGTCCAGGATGACGCTGACCTCGCCGACCGTCGGCATGATGTCGGCCTCGCACGCCGCCAGCGACGAACAGGTGGCGCGCTTGCCCCCCGCCATCACCAGGGCCAGCAGTTCGTCGGCCAGTTCGGGGCTATCGCCGAAGGGCCAGCGCGGCGCGTCGCGATAGGCGGCAGGCACGTCAGTCATGGATCAATCCTCAGTTTCTTGTTGGAGCACTGGGAAAGGCCGGCAGGCTCCATCCCCACTTCAGGGCGCCCGCGCGCAGGCCAAAGCCCGCCACGACCGCCACGCCCACCGCCGGCCAGGTCGGCACGGTCAGGGCCTTCAAGGTCACGAACAGACCCGCTGACAGCAGGGCCGCCGTAATGTTCAACTCGCGTCGCAGCAGGATCGACGGCTGGCCCGCCAGGACGTCGCGCACCACCCCGCCGAAGCAGGCCGTCAGCACCCCCATGACGACGCAGATCAGGGGCGCCACGCCATAGGTGGCCGCCTTGGCCGCCCCCATGACGCCATAGGCCGCCAGGCCCGCCGCATCCAGCCACAGCAGGGCCCGGAAACGCCATGTCCGCGCGCCCAACATCCATATGGCCGTCGCCGCCAGCACGCAGGCGGCGATATAGCGCCAGTCCTGCACCCAGAAGACCGGCGCC
>NZ_JACARP010000115.1:6660-7207 GCF_013386595.1 Brevundimonas sp. P7753
CCGCCGCCAAGGCGCCGGTCGCCGCGAAGACGGCCACGCCGGCGAAGTCCAGCAGCGGCAAGACGGTCTCGGGCCGGGTCAGGTCGGCGTCAGTCAGCGGGTTCACGTCGGCGGGTCCTCCAGCGCGATATCGCCACGCTTGACCCCTCCATACCACCCCCAGAGCAGATGCGCCGCCACCCCGCGATGCGGACGCCAGATTTCCGCCCGCGCATAGGCCTGTTTCTCATTGGGGCGCGCCTCACCGGCGTCAGCCCAGCGCATCGCCTCCTGCAAGGCCACGTCGCCGCCAGGAAAGACATCCAGCCGCCCCTCGCAGAACATCAGGAAGGTCTCCGCCGTCCATTTCCCCACGCCCTTGATGGCCACGAGCGCCGCGATGGCCTCGGCGTCGTCCAGCCGCTCCAGATGATCGAAGTCGATGCGGCCCTCAGTATGGGCCAGGGCGATCTCATGACCGTATTTCGCCTTCTGTCCCGACAGGCCAAAGGTCCTCAGCGTCTCGACATCCAGCGCCAGCACCGCGTCCGGCGTCACCGCCCCGCCC
>NZ_JACARP010000116.1:0-996 GCF_013386595.1 Brevundimonas sp. P7753
CTTCAACGCTGACGTGCCCCACGCGACGCCCGAGCGGCCTCTGAACGCGGTCGCGCGCCGCGCCCTGCTGGAAGCGGCCGAACGTCGCAAGGCGAGCGAAGAGCCGGTTCTCGACACCGAACACGGCGGCCCGCGCGGTCCCGAGCCCACCCGCTACGGCGACTGGGAGAAGAAGGGTCTGGCCGTCGACTTCTGAGCCGGCCACGGCCCCGCCCGTTCGCGCGACGGGAGAATATTGAACGCTTCGGCCGAAACCGCATTAACCTTTGCGGCTGAAACAAGGAGCGTGGCCATGAAGGCTGTTCTGTCTATCGCTGTCGGCGCGACCCTGTTCGTCGCCGGAACCGCCGAGGCGCAGACGCGCCATGTCCGCCACAACGCCGCCTCCGGCTACGCCCAGCAGGCCTATGCCCATCACGGGAGCCAGCGCGGCCCCATGGTCGAGAGCCGGGTCCAGACCTACTACAGCGACACCGGCTGGCAGGGCGGCTACGGCCCGGTCGAGGCCTATGGCTATGGCTACGGCTATGGCGGCGCCGGTCAGCGCCCGCCCGTCGTGGTCGTCGCGCCGCAGCAGCCGATCCAGCCCGGCGGCTACAGCTACGGCGTCACGCGCTCCATGCCCTTCGGCTACGTCGTCGACGGCTATGGCCGCTATCCCTGGGCCCGCGGCTACGGATACGGCCAGGGCCAATACCAACAGGGCCAGTATCAGGGCCACTACCAGCAGGGCTATTATCAGGGCGGCTACGCTCCCGCGCCTCAGCCGGCCTACTACCAGCCCGCGCCGGTCTATGTGAACCAGCCCCCCGTCTATGTTTCGCAGCCGCCCATCTATGTGGCCTCCCCGCCGGTCTATGTTCAGCCCGCAGAGGTTCGCGTCGCGCCGCCGCTGGTGAACGTGGCCCCGCCTCAGGTCTATGTCGAACCCCCGCGCGTCGAGACGGCCCCGCCCCAGGTCAACTTCGAGCGCGGCTACTACGCCATGCCCGACAC
>NZ_JACARP010000117.1:0-8067 GCF_013386595.1 Brevundimonas sp. P7753
TCCACGTCCTCCTCGGATTGATACAGGCCGAAGCCGAAGCGGATGACGTCGTCGCGCACGTCCGTGACCACGTTCATGTGCTGCAGGTCGGCCTTCCAGCGCGCCGCCTCGTCCGAGCGCAGGGCCAGGAAGCGGGCGCGCGGCGCCTCGCCCTCGACCGGATTGAGGATTTCGGCCTGCGACAAAGCCCCGGCCTCGCCGGCCTCGACCGCCGCCTGGAACCGGGCCTGATGCCCGCGCGCATGAGCGGCGACGTCGGCGGTGGTCAGGCCCTGTTCGTCCAGCATCCGGCGCACGGCGTTGAGGCGATACAGCGCGCTGACGTCGAAGGTGGCGCCCCAGAACCGGCCGCCGTCGGTGCGGTACTGCACCCCGCCGGGCGGGCCTTCCAGATGGCCGAACTCGGCGAACCAGCCGGTGATGACCGGACGCGGGCAGAAGCCGGGCGGGGAATGCAGGAAGCAGGCGCCTTCGCCCGCCATGGCGTATTTATAGCCGCCCGCCAGATAGAAGACCTTGTCCGCCACCGCCGACAGGTCGGTCGGCGTCGCCATGAAGCCGTGATAGCCGTCGAGGACCACCCAAGGCCCCGCCGGGTCGGCCAGGGCCGCCAGTTCGGCCACGGCGTCGAACACCTGGCCGGTGCGGAAGAAGACCTGGCTGACCAGGATCAGGTCATGGCCGCCCGCCTTGGCCGCCGCCACGAAGCGCTCGGCGAAGGTGGCGAAGGGCTGCAGCGGCACGCGCGTGACCACGGCCTCGCCGGCCTCTTCCCAGCGTTCCGACTGGCGGCGGAAAGAGTGAAACTCGCCGTCGGTGGACAGGATGCGCACCGGCTTTGTCTCTACGCCCGAGACGATCCGCAACAGGATGTCGTGGGTGTTGGGCGCAAAGATCAGGCTGTCGGGCGAGGGCAGGTTCAGCTCCTTCGCCACGTGCGTCTGCGCCTCGGGAATGACCTCGCCGAAAATCAGGTCCCACTTGCGGTCGGCGAAGCGGTTGGCCTCGGCCCAGGCCTGCACCTGGGCGTCGAAACTGGCGTCGGGCCACAGGTGATGGCTGTGGGCGGCGAAATGCAGCCGCTCGGGATCGAGACCCAGGGCGCGCGAGAAGAGGGCTTTGTAGCTCATGGGGCGAAGCTAGCGGGCGGAGGGGGCGGCGTCACCTGTCGTTCCTCCGTCATCCCGGGGCCGCGTAGCAGGCGTCTGGGTCCCGGATCGACCTTGCAGGTCGTCCGGGATGACGGCGGTGGAGGAGAGAGCAAAGAAAAAAGGCGGGCCGCTTTCGCGAACCCGCCTCATGACTTCTAGATCAAACTACCGTGGCAGTGCTTGAACTTGCGGCCCGAACCGCAGGGGCAGTCGGCGTTGCGGCTGGTGCGTTCCCAGCCGAGGGGCAGGGCCTCGACCGGCAGTTTGGAGCGGTCGTCGCCGGTCAGCATGCCTTCCGGGTTCTGGGCCGACGGATTGGCCATTTCGTTCTCGCCGGTGCCGGGGTTCAGGTGGATTTCCTGGAACTCGGGCATCTCCATGGCGGGCGGAGCCTCGAAGCGGAACTCGACCGTCATCAGCCAGCGCGTGACGTTGTGGCGCAGGTCGTGCAGCAGCGTCTCGAACAGGTTGAAGGCTTCGGTCTTGTATTCGTTCAGCGGGTCGCGCTGGCCGTAACCGCGCAGGCCGATGACGCCGCGCAGGTGGTCCAGATGGACCAGGTGCTCGCGCCACTGCATGTCGATCATCTGCAGCATGAACTGCTTTTCCAGACCGCGGGTCTGGTCGGCGCCGATCATTTCCAGACGCTCGGCGGCGCGGGCCTCGGCGGCGGCCATCAGCCGCTCTTCGATTTCCTCGTTCGAGACGCCTTCCTCGGCCGCCCATTCGTGCAGCGGCAGCTCCAGACCCAGGGTCGACCGGACCTTCTCGTCCAGACCGTCCATGTCCCACTGCTCGGCATAGGCCTTGGGCGGCATATAGCGTTCGACCAGGTCGTTGATCACGTCGCTGCGGAAGTCGGCCACCAGTTCGGAAAGGTCCGTGGCGTCCATGAACTCCTGGCGCTGTTCGAACACGGCCTTGCGCTGGTCGTTCACGACGTCGTCGTACTTCAGCACGTTCTTGCGCATGTCGTAGTTGCGGGCTTCGACGCGCTTCTGGGCGGTTTCGACGGCGCGGTTCAGCCAGGGGTGGCTGATGGCCTCGCCCTCGGCCACGCCGAAGGACTTCATGATCGAGTCCAGACGGTCGCCGGCGAAGATGCGCAGCAGGTCGTCCTCGCACGACAGATAGAATTTCGAGGTGCCGGGGTCGCCCTGACGGCCGGTGCGGCCGCGCAGCTGGTTGTCGATGCGGCGGCTTTCGTGGCGCTCGGTGCCCAGCACGAACAGACCGCCGGCGGCCAGGGCCGTCTGACGATGGACCGCGATCTCGGCCTTGTACTCGGCTTCCTTGGCGGCCAGGGCTTCGGGCGTGACCTCGATGGCCATGTTGCGCTGTTCCTGGGTCCAGCGCTGGATGCGCATCTCTAGGTTGCCGCCCAGCTGAATGTCGGTGCCGCGACCGGCCATGTTGGTGGCGATGGTCACGGCGCCGGGCAGACCGGCGTCGGCGACGATATAGGCTTCCTGCTCGTGCTGACGCGCGTTCAGGACGTTGTGCGGAATGCCGCGGCCCGAGACGTAGGTGATGTCATAGGCGTCGTCGCCGACCTTCTGCGCTTCCTTCTCGCGGCCGGCGTACTCGGCCTTGAGGGTGCGGCCGGTCTCGACCTTGTACTCATAGGTCTTCAGGACCTCGGACAGTTCCTCGGACTTTTCGATCGAGACGGTGCCGACCAGGATGGGCTGGCCCTTGACGTGGCACTCGGCGATCTGGGCGGCGATGGCCGCGTTCTTTTCCCTGAAGGTGCGATAGACCTCGTCGTCATAGTCCTTGCGCAGGACCGGACGGTTGGTCGGCACTTCCAGGACGTCCATCTTGTAGATGTCGAGGAATTCCTGGGCCTCGGTCGCGGCCGTGCCGGTCATGCCGGACAGCTTTTCGTAGAGGCGGAAGTAGTTCTGGATCGTCACCGAGGCCAGGGTCTGGTTCTCGGGCATGATCTTGACGTCTTCCTTGGCCTCGATGGCCTGGTGAAGACCTTCGGACAGGCGGCGGCCCGTCATCATGCGGCCGGTGTATTCGTCGATCAGGACGATCTCGCCGCCCTTGATGATGTAGTCCTTGTCGCGCGTGTAGAGGGTGTTGGCGCGCAGGGCCTGGTTGACGTGGTGGACCAGGCTGACGTTGGCCGGGTCATAAAGATCGGTGGTGTCCTCGGCGAAGTGACCGCCGGCCTCCAGCATCTCCTCGATGCGCTCCGAGCCCAGCTCGGTCAGCAGGGCCTGGCGCTGTTTTTCGTCGAGGTCGTAGGTGGCCTTGTCGACGATCAGATCCTTCACGATCGCGTCGACGATCTTGTAGAGGTCCGAACGGTCCTCGGTCGGGCCCGAGATGATCAGCGGCGTGCGCGCCTCGTCGATCAGGATGGAGTCGACCTCGTCGACGATGGCGAAGTGGTGGCTGCGCTGCACCATCTCGCGGCGGTCATAGACCAGGTTGTCGCGCAGGTAGTCGAAGCCGAATTCGTTGTTGGTGCCGTAGGTGATGTCGGCGTTGTAGGCCGCCTGACGCTGGCCCTGCGACAGGCCGTTGACGATGACGCCGACCTCAAGACCGAGGAAGCGATAGACCTTGCCCATGGTCTCGGCGTCGCGGCGCGCCAGATAGTCGTTGACGGTGATGACGTGGACGCCCTTGCCCGCCAGGGCGTTCAGATAGACCGGGGCCACGGCCACCAGGGTCTTGCCTTCGCCGGTCCGCATTTCGGCGATGCCGCCTTCATGCAGGATCATGCCGCCGGCCAGTTGGACGTCGTACTGACGCTGGCCCAGGACCCGCTTGGACGCCTCGCGCACCACGGCGAAGGCTTCATTCTGGATCTTGTCCAGGCTGTCGCCGGCCTCGATCCGGTCCTTGAAGGTCTGCGTCATCATCCGCAGTTCGTCGTCCGAGAAGGCCTCGAACTTGGATTCCAGGGCGTTGATCTTCTGCGCCTGGGCCTGGAAGGCCTTGACCTTGCGGTCGTTGGAGGAGCCGAGGATTTTCTTGGCGAAGCCGAGCATGGGCGATCCGGTAAAGGCGGTCGAGCGGCTGAAGGCTCTGAAACAGGAAGCGTCTTGATCTAGAAGGCCCGGATCGACGACGGTCCCGGCGACCCTCGAAATACGAGGTGTGCGCAGGGGCCGCACAGACGATCGAAAACCCCTCGACTTGGGCGCAGTCGGGACTTAAGCACCGCCCTAACCCCTGTCAACGCGAGGGGCTTTCAAGGGCTTGCGGCGACCGGCCTCCAGCCCCTGTTTTCCGTCCTGTTTTCCGCCCCCGTCCGGAGCGCCTGATGCGAGTTTCGCGTCCCTCCTTCCGAACCGTCCTGCCTCTGCTGGCCTCGGTGCTGGCGGCGATGACGCTGACGGCCGCCTGCGGGCGCGGCGGTGCGGAAACGCCGCCCGAAAAGGATGACCTGGTCGTCGCCCGCGTTCAGGACCGTTCGGTCTGGGCCTCGGACGTGCGCCGCGAGGCGGTGGCCCAGGGCCTGGTCGGCGAAGGCGACCCGCTGGACGTCAAGTCCGAACTGTTCCGCCGCGTGCTGGACGAGGTGGTCGATCAGAAGCTTCTGGCCGCCGAGGCCCGTCGTCGCGGCCTGGACAAGGACGCCGCCGCCCAGCGCCGGCTCGAGGCCGTGCACGAACGCATCCTCGGCGACATGCTGGTTGAATCCGTCGTCAGCGGCGCCGTGTCCGATCAGGCGGTCGAGCGCCTCTATCAGGAGCAGCAGCGCCGGGCGCAGACGAGCGAAGAGGTCCGCGTCCGCCTGATCCTGTCGCACACGAAAGAACAGGCCGACGCCGTGGTCGGGGTTCTGGGCCAGGGCGCCGCCTTCGAGGCCGTGGCCGCCCAGCGCTCGGTCGACGACGCCACCCGCTATTCCGGCGGCGATCTGGGCTATTCGACGCTGGACGTCCTGCCTGACGCCTACGCCGCCGCCGTGCGCGGCCAGGCCCCCGGCGCCGTGGTCGGCCCGGTCCAGGGCGAGGGCGGCTGGGCCGTGCTGCGCATCGAGGACCGCCGTCTGGAAACCCCGCCGACCCTGGATCAGGCCCGCCCCCTCATCGTCCGCTACCTGACCTATGAGGGCGTGCGCCAGCTGCTGGAGCAACTGCGCGGCAAGGCCCAGGTCGAAGTCTTCCTCAATCCCGCCAAACCGGCCGCCCAACCTGCGCCGGCCAAGCCTGCGCCCGTCTCTCCCGCCGCCCCTCCCGCCGGAACCGTCGCCTCATGAACCGTCCGCCCGCCAAATCCGGTTCGACCGGCCAGATGATCGAATCCGCCATCGAAAAGGCGCTGGACCCGCTGGCCTCGGCCCTGAAGCGCGCCACCCAGCCGTCCAAGCCCGCGCCCGGCAAGCCGGGCCTGATGATCTCGCCCCTGGCCGTGCCCTTCCCGGCCATTCCGCCGATCAGGGGCGTCGAGATCGCCACCGCCCGCGCCGGTTTCTACAAGCACGAGCGCGACGACCTGGTGGTCTTTCACTTCCCCGAGGGCGCCGCCTGCGCCGGCGTCTTCACCCGTCACAAGGTCGGTTCGGCTCCTGTCGACTGGTGCAAGCGTCAGCTGGAGGCCGACAGGGGCGGCGGCGAGGGGGTCAAGGCCCTGGTCGTCAACGCCGGCTGCGCCAACGCCTTCACCGGCAAGGCCGGGGCCGACGCCGCCCGCCGCACCGCCGCAGAGGTCGCCAAGCGCTTCGACTGCCGCCAGCGCGACGTCATGCTGGCCTCGACCGGCGTCATCGGGGTGGTGCTGGACGAGACGAAGATCACCGCCCGCCTGCCCGACATCAAGGCCGGTCTGAAGGTCGACAACTGGACCCAGGCCGGTCTGGGCATCATGACCACGGACACCTTCCCCAAGGGCTCCTACGCGGAATGTGAGATCGACGGCGTCAAGGTCAGGATCGCCGGCATCGCCAAGGGCTCGGGCATGATCGCCCCCGATATGGCCACCATGCTGGCCTTTATCGTCACCGACGCCGACATCGCCCCGCCGGTGCTGAAGGCCCTGCTGAACCTGCACGTCCGCACCACCTTCAACTCGGTGACGGTGGACGGCGACACTTCGACCAACGACACGGCCCTGCTGTTCGCCACCGGGGCCTCGGGCGCGCCGCGCATCGGCCGCGTCGGCGACCGCCGCCTGAAGGACTTCTCGGCGGCTCTGGACCGGGTCATGCTCGATCTGGCCCACCAGCTGGTCAAGGACGGCGAGGGCGCGACCAAGTTCGTCCGCATCACCGTGGACGGCGCCGCCAGCCCCGCCTCGGCCCGCAAGCTGGCCAAGTCGATCGCCGACAGCCCCCTGGTCAAGACCGCCATCGCCGGCGAGGACGCCAACTGGGGCCGCATCGTCATGGCCGTGGGCAAGACGGAAGAAGCCGTGGATCGCGACCGTCTGGCCATCCATTTCGGCCCCCATGTCGCCGCCGTCGACGGCGCCCCGTCGCCGACCTACGACGAGGCCCAGATGAGCGCCTATATGAAGAACGCCGAGATCGACATCACCGTCCACGTCGGCTCGGGCCGCGCCTCGGCCACCGTCTGGACCTGCGACCTGACCAAACGCTACATCGAGATCAACGGGGACTATCGCTCGTGAGCGAGGCCGCCCCCGTTCCGACTGTCCCCACCGTCCTTGTGGTCGCCGTCGCCCTGATCGACCCCGACGGCCGCGTCCTGATCGCCAAGCGTCCCGAGGGCAAACAGCTGGCGGGCCTGTGGGAGTTTCCGGGCGGCAAGGTCGAGCCGGGCGAGCGGCCTGAACAGGCCCTGATCCGCGAGCTGAAGGAAGAGCTGGGCATCGACGTGAACGAGGCCTGCCTGGCCCCCTTCGTGTTTACCAGTCACGCTTACGAATCCTTTCACTTGTTGATGCCACTCTACCTGTGCCGGCGTTGGTCCGGCGTGGTCACCGCGCGTGAACATGCGGGCCTGGCCTGGGTGAAGCCGAACAAGCTCTCGGACTATCCCATGCCGCCGGCCGACGAACCTCTGGTCGCCTGGTTGCGCGACCTGCTCTGATCAGCCGCCGCGGGAGGGGGCCAGGATGCGACGCTTCATCGGCCAACTCCATCGCGATGACAGCGGCGCCACCGCTATCGAATACGGCCTGATCTGCGGACTGATCTGCCTGGTCATCATCGGCGCCATGGGCGCCTTCGGCGCCGAGTCGAACGCCATGTATCGGAAGATCACCGACGCGATCGACGGCGCCATCAACGGCTGATCCGGGCTCAGTCCTCGCCCCTCTGTTCCCTGACGCCGAGCGCGTCGGCCAGTCGCGTCTTGGCCGAGCCGCGTCGGGCCGGCTGTTGCTGGCTCTCATGCGGGGCCCAGCCGGCCAGATGCACCATTTCAAACGTCGCCGGAATGCGCCCGTCCGCCTCGGCGTGACGCTCGGCGTAGAGCTGAGCCGCGCGCGCCAGCACAGTCCGGCTCAAGGGCCGGATAGGCCCGGCCAGCACATTGGTCTCGCCCATGGCGCGCAGGTCGCGCATCAGGGCGAAGGGATCGGCATAGCGCACCGTCACCCGGTCCACGTCCGTCACCGGCAGGGCGAACCCGGCGCGCTGCAACAGGGCCGCGCCGTCAAAGCCGTCGGCGAAGGGCGAAATCCGCGCCTGGGCCCCGCCGTTCACCTCCAGCTCGGCCTCGGTCAGCACGCCGCGCAGCTCCTTCAGCGTCGCCGCGCCGAACAGGCTGGCGACGAACAGGCCGTCCGGCTTCAGCGCACGCCGGATCTGGCTCAGCGCCCCCGGCAGGTCGTTGGCCCAGTGCAGGCCCAGCAGGTTGACGATCAGGTCGGCTGAACCGTCCTCCAGCCCCAGAGGCCCGGCCCCCGGCGCGGCGCGCTCAGAGGTCGTGCCCACGGCGCGGACCTCGCCGACGCGGTCCCTCGCCACGCTGTCGGCCACCGCGCG